>JAJYQZ010000155.1 GCA_021794335.1 bacterium | reverse complement strand
TCCCTGCGGCGGAACCCCTTCCGGGTCCAACGGGAATATCATTATCCTTTGCATACCTGATAAAATCGGAAACTATTAAGAAATATCCTGCAAAATTAGATTTTTTAATAACTTCTATCTCCATATCCAATCTTTTTTCATAGGCTTCCGCACTGTTTAAGTATGACTGCTTTGCCACTGCGGTCGGATTCTTTATAAATCTTTCATCAAATCCTTCTTTTACTTTTTTTTCAAAAAAATCAAGTATAGACATGCAGGGTTCTGCGCTGCCATCATTATTTGCTTTGATTATAAACTGCGGAAAATGATGGCCTTCTTTAAGTTTAAAAGAAAAATTGCATTTGCTTTCTATTATTTTTGTGTTAGAAATGGCTTCGGCAGGATACTCGCTAAACATATCTATCATTTCTTCCTGTGATTTAAAATATAAATCCTTTGTAGAAAATCTCATCCTGTCTTTGTCTTCTACCGTTTTTCCGGTTTGTATGCATAAAAGAACATCGTGGGCCTCGTAATCGTCTTTCAAAAGATAATGGCAGTCATTGGTAGCCACAAGCGGAACGCCATATTTTTTGGATAATTCAACTATTCCGGCATTTGCCCTTTTTTGTTCTTCTATGCCCTGCATCTGCATTTCTAAATAAAAATCATCGCCAAACATATCCAAATAATATTGAAGGCTCTTTTCTGCCAAATCCATTTTGCCCTGAATTAAATTATAAGGTATTTCCCCCTTTAAGCAGGCGGATAACGCAATTAAGCCGCTATGGTTTTCTTTTAAAATATTTTTATCTATTCTCGGTTTATAATAAAAGCCGTCGGTATAAGATTTCGATATAAGCCTCGAAAGATTTTGATACCCTTCTTCATTTTTGGCAAGTAAAATTAAATGATAATATAATTTTTCATTTGGATTTTTAAGCGTCATATCCGATCTTGAAACATACATTTCGCACCCGATTAAGGGTTTAACGGATTTTTTTAATGCCTTTTCATAGAACTCGATAGCGCCGAACATATTCCCGTGGTCGGTAATTGCCGCGGCGGACATATTAAACTCTATAGCCTTGCTTATAATATCGTCAATTTTAATAGCGCCGTCTAAAAGACTGTAATGCGAATGTAAATGGAGATGAACGAATTTATCCATAATATTATTTTTTTATTACTCCCACTCTATCGTCGAAGGCGGTTTTGATGTAATGTCATAAACCACCCTGTTTATTCCCTTTACTTCAGAAATTATCCGCGCCGAAATCGTCCTTAGAATATCGTAATCCAATTTCACAAAATCTGCCGTCATGCCGTCCGACGAACTCACCGCCCGAAGCGCTATAAGGGATTCATAGCTTCTTTTGTCCCCCATAACGCCGACTGTTTTAACCGGAATTAACACAGGGAAAGACTGC
Source organism: bacterium (assembly GCA_021794335.1). The sequence goes on along the minus strand of JAJYQZ010000155.1, from coordinate 2,371 downwards.
CAAACCTTACCTTCTAATCCAGATTTTTTTATCTCTTCCGTAACAATGGTATCGGCTTGCCTTAATGTGTTAAGTTTATTTTTATCGACATCCCCGATTATCCTTATGGCAAGTCCCGGACCGGGAAACGGCTGCCTGCTAATGATTTCCGCGGGAATTCTTAGATTCTTTCCTATTATGCGAACCTCGTCTTTAAATAATTCTCTTAGCGGCTCGATTAATTTTAAATTTAATTTTTTTGGAAGGCCGCCGACATTATGATGACTTTTAATAATGCTTGAAGCGCCGAATACCCTGACGGATTCGATAACATCGGGATACAGCGTCCCCTGCACGAGAAAACCCGCATCCGCTATTTTTTTAGCCTCTTTTTCGAATATCTTTATGAAAAGTTTTCCGATAATTTTTCTTTTCTTTTCGGGATCTTTAATCCCTTTTAATGCTTTTAGAAATAAATCGGATGCATTTACAAGTTTTACATTTAATTTTAAATTTTCTTTATAAAACTTTATAACGGCTTTTCCCTCGTTTTCTCTTAAAAGACCGTTGTCAACAAATATACACCTGAGTTTATCCCCTATGGCTTTATTTGCGAGAACGGCGGCAACGGTGGAATCAACTCCCCCCGAAAGGGCGCATATAGCTTTTTTACCGTCTGCAAGGTTCTTAATCTCCCTCACTTTATTCTCTATAAAATCTTCGAGCTTCCATGTTTTTTTAACTTTTGCGATATTAAATAGAAAATTATTTAATATTTTCCGTCCGCAAGCGGTATGCGCAACCTCGGGATGAAACTGAAGTCCGTAAAGTTTTCTTTCGCTGTTTTCGAATGAAGCAACGGAACAATTTTCGGTTTGAGAGGTTACAACAAAGTCCGGCGGAGTTTTTACGATAATATCCCCGTGGCTCATCCATACAAGGCTTGATTTTTCACACCCCTTAAATAGCTTGCTTTCTTTTATTATAGCGAGTTTTGAATGCCCATATTCTCTATTTTTTGCGGGCTTAACCTCCCCTGAAAGGAGATACGCCATAATTTGCATACCATAGCAAATCCCCAAAAAAGGAACATCGATATTAAATATTTCCTTTGTTATAAAAGGGGCGCCTGCGTCATAAACGGATGACGGGCCGCCGGAAAGTATAATTGCATCCGGTTTAAAATCCTTTATCTTTTTGTAGGATGAATTAAAAGGATATATTTCGCAATATACTTCGCTTTCCCTTATCTTTCTTGCGATAAGCTGGGTATATTGAGACCCAAAATCGATTATTAGAATTTTAGAAAATACTTTTTCCATATTAAATTAATCGAGCCTGTAATTGGGCGCTTCCCTTGTAATTATGACATCATGAACATGGCTTTCTTTAAGACCGGATGAAGTTATCCTCATAAATCTTGTTCTGGTTCTAAGTTCTTCTATAGAGTGAACGCCGCAATATCCCATTCCAGCCCGCAATCCGCCGATTAACTGATTAACCGCCTCAGAAAGCGTCCCTCTATACGGCACTCTCCCCTCGATTCCTTCGGGGACAAATTTTGATTCTTCTTTTATATGGGATTGAAAATATCTATCTTTTGAGCCGCTTACCATTGCACCCAGAGAACCCATGCCTCTATAAACCTTATAGCTTCTACCCTGGTAAATCACCGTTTCACCGGGGCTTTCTTCCGTTCCCGCAAAAAGGTTTCCTATCATCACGCTGCTGGCCCCTGCGGCAATAGCCTTTGGGATATCGCCGGAAAATTTAATGCCCCCGTCCGATATTACGGGAACACCATATTTATTATAAACCTCTGAGCAATCTATTATTGCGGATAGCTGAGGGACGCCGACCCCCGCAACAACCCTTGTGGTGCAAATGGAACCGGGCCCTATTCCAACCTTCACGGCGTCAACACCTGCCTTAACAAGGGCTTCCGCTGCATCAATCGTGGCTATATTTCCCGCAATAATATCCAGATTATAATGCCTTTTTAAATATTTTACCATTTCTATAACACCTTTGGAATAGCCGTGAGCGGTATCTATAACGATTGCATCTACTTCGGTTTTTGTCAGCGCGCTAACCCTTTCTTCCGTGTCTTTGGAAATACCGACGGCTGCGGCAACCCTGAGCCTTCCAAGCGAATCTTTGCACGAATTGGGATATTTTTTAATTTTTTCTATATCTTTAATCGTTATCAAACCCTTTAAATTGTAATCTTTATCCACAACAAGTAATTTTTCTATCTTTTTTTCATGCAGGGTTTTTTTTGCTTCTTCTAATGTAGTCCCCACGGGTACCGTAACAAGGTTTTCTTTTGTCATAACCTTATCTATCTTTTCGCCTAAATTTACGGCAAATCTTAAATCCCTATTCGTAAGTA
>JAJYQZ010000330.1 GCA_021794335.1 bacterium | reverse complement strand
TTACAACCTTATAAATAGGAACTCCTACAGTCGTTACAGAATCTTCCAGTATGTGAGCGAAGCACGCAAATATAAAGCAACTCACCGCAAAAAACCAGATAAAACCGATTCCGCCGTAAAGTATGCTTACGATAAATAACCCGCTAAGTATTAAAAGATAAAGAAATAAATAAGTTTTATAATAATGCATTATCCCTCTATGACCCCAGATGTTTATAAAGCCCTCTGGAGAAGAACCTTGCCCGAATATTTTTAAATCCCAGTCCGGAAAGGTCGAACCGAACACTGTAATTAAAAGACCCGTAAAAAATATTTTACTAATACTATTACTAACTATCAGCATAACCGAAAAATATGTCGAAACCGTCGTTATTTTATGCTCAATGTTCGTCATAATCTTGTACCGATATATAAAGCTTTATAAGCTATCGTTTTAACAGGTCCGAAATATCTCGAATCGTAACTCAGCTTATTATATGTAGAAATCAACCAATAACCGTTAATTTCATATCTCCCGTAAGGATAATGTTTAATGTGCTGTTCCGCCGGAGACGGCGAATTTGAAATAACCCTATAAGCCGTAAATTTACCGGCAACAGTAATGCCGTAAGATTTCAGCGTAACCGCTTCGTAAGGAAGCGCCGCGACTTTTTTAACAAGATACTTCGTGCCGCCGGAACAGTCCCCATTTTTAACCAGACCGATATAACCGCGTTTTATTCCAAGAATCGAATATTTATTTAAAGGCGCACATGCCAGGACGGTATCTCCTATTTTTATGTTTTGGGGGGTAAACAGAAGATACCAGCCTACCGGCATGGAGGGGGTGCTATTGTAAGCTAAACCTATCGGTATATCGAATAAAAACGGAAACAAATATATTAACAATATTAATTTTTTCAATTTAGAGCCTCCCATACTTTTTCAGCGTAATTTCTATCTCCGAAAAACCGTCCGCTATTATAATATTCGAGCGATCTAAATAAAGCGACTTGAGGATCGCCGAAACGGTTCAGCGCTATATTATATCCCTGTAATAAAATGTACGAACCTACAAAAACATTGTAGCAGGGGTTAAAAACATCTCTTAAGTTAATCCCGAATCTCCTAATATTAATAATATTTATTTGCGCAAGTCCTAAATCGACGTTGTGCCCTTGGTTAATAAGATATTTAGCCTCATTCATCGCCTCGCCTTTATTTGAAAAACTATAACTTTTATGAACGCTGTCGTCGTCGATAGTAAAAGGGTTGCCGTGCGACTCAACATAAACTATTTTTTCCATAGTAACCGGCGATGCATAAACGGAACATTCGCTCCAAAATCCTGCAAACGCCTTATTAGGCGACGTAAATACGAGCGAAATAAATAAAAACGCAAATATTCTCATCTATATGCTCTCCTGAAAATTATGTTTTTCGTAACGACTATATCGAAAGTAAACCCTGGTTTAACTTTGAGGGTCGGAGCAAGACTTATCTGTTCGTTTATTATCTGTTGTGCAACGTTGCCGAGATTCTGGCTTAAACTCGTTGCGAACTGTTGTGCAGGCGTGGGATATACATTGCCCGTCGTATTTCCTGCCGCTTCCTGAATGCCGAAATCAAGCAATGTCAGCAAGCTCACGGATTTTGCCGTTGACCAGAAATGATAATCCACTATATCGTGAAGCCCTGCATAACCTCTGTGAGACGCTCCCTCAAAGCCAGGTAATTGCATTTCAGATCCGTTAGGAAAAATCACTAAACTAAAAGCTAACAGAACCCGCGTCTGCGTTGCGCCGATAGAAGTATCGTATTTTCCTATTAATTCCGAACCTTTCGGAATTAATAAATAATCAAGATTATGCGAATAAACATTTTGATTAACGAGCGCTACGACTTGCCCCGGGAGTTGCGAATTAACCCCGTCTACAAGCGTAGCAGTAATTATGCTTCCGGGAGCTATGAAATACCGAGTGCCGAGATTATATTTAGCGTAAGGTGAAAGCCATACGGCGGGCGTAATTGTTTTCTTTACATTATTTAAAAAAGAAATATGTTTTTGGTTTTCGCTTTTTTTGCCCTGCGGCATATGCGTTTGCAATTGCTTAAGTAATTTGGACTGAAAAGCTAAATCGCTATTAGGCTGTCCCGTTATCGTCTTATTGATGTTAGATATGACGGACGGCGGACTTATTACCTCAATAGGCGAATTATTTGCCGAATTAGGATTAAAGACATTTTTAACCGGAATACCAGGGACTTTACTGGATGCTTTGAAAGATGCCGCCACCGGCATTTTTTTCTTTTTATTAGACATTTTGTTTATTTTAGGTTTAGGCTGTTTGACGAGCGATGAAATAATAGACTGAGTAGTTTGCTTGTTTTGTTTCGTATGCATCCTGTTTACCTGATTTTTAATAATTTTCGTTTTTTGAGATTGTATATTTTTCTTGCTTCCCCAGCGGATAGTCGAAACAAAATAAATTATTAAAAAAACTATTAGTAAAAGAATTATTCCGACTACTGCAACCTCTTTTCTTATTCCAACATAAGGAATATTATCATTCTCATTCCCTACTTGCGCATTTTTGTCTTTTTTGGCCATTACTACCACCATCCCCACGGATTAGGTTTGCGGCCGTAATGTATCGTGATTTCTTTTTTAGAATTCTTAGTGCGCGATAATAGAACTATCGTCTTAGGTACTCCCCTGAGAACGTAATACCCCCCTCTATAAACAAAATTAACGAGATATTTCTTTTTAGCGTGTTCTATGAATAACGCCGGAAGGGGACCGCCAGCAGCGATTTTTATAAATGTTTCTTTGCCGTCGTTAAAAACCCTTAATACTTTATATCCCTTTCCCGTTTCGTAATACCTGAAACTCAGTTTACTTATAGAAATAGGCTTATTTGAAACAAGATTTTTATGCATTTTAAACGAAACAGCCTTGTAGTTTTTGACATAGATACCCGGAAAATAAAAACCTACGATGGGCATATATCGCTGTTTCGTAGAAACAAGATTGAAATAATATAATTTATTTATCGTCGTTACTATCATAGTAGTTCTGAGTTCCGGCTGGTTAGGTTTTAAAGTGAGATAATCTCCCGTGGAGTTATTAATTTTTTTAAACTTGAAGTTAGCGGAATTTCCGACTGTAACGGATAAAATTTGCGTTCTTTGCGGAAACTTAATTAAAGTCAACCGTCTGACTCTTAAAAAAACAGTTGGGGTAGTAATACCGTACGGAAATAATAATTCGCCGTCATTTAGTTTAACCAATGGGTATCGTCCGTGAAAATAATGCCTATTTATATATTTTAAAACCATAATCAGGTTCTCATTTTTAAGATAATTTTTGTTGCGTTTCGTTCGAGCCGACATAGCAGGTAAAGGTTTAATACCCGCATACTTTACCGCTGGAATAGCGAAAGATTTTTGCGCTAATCCTGTAAGTATCAACACGCTGAAAAGTAAAAAGGACTTAATGTTTTTCATTTTTTTATTCCTTTGTATATGAAAAATATTTAATATATATACCTAATGGATTAATTTCAGCTTCTTTAAGAGTTTTAGGCGGAACAACGACTACGCCCGCGGTGGCTATATAATTCGTGGTAGTTATAGGCGTTCCGTTTTTATCGACCTCGTTAACGGTAAAACTTACGCTATATGACCCGTCGGGCTTTTGCAATACATAATGGACTTTTACGAGTCTGAAATGTTTTTCGAGAAAAGGATTATGCGATTTTAAATAGTGGACTATAACCGCTCTTGCGCCGGGGAGAGATTCGCCCGCTACTTTATTAACCCTCTCTTTAGTCACGATTTCGGAGGCGATATTGCTGAACACATAATCGATGTATTGATTGATATAATACCTGATAGTCATAGGGGAGAGTCCGGCGTTTTGAGTAAGAGGTTTTAAAAGTTTTATATCGCGGATATTGTCGGATTTGTTTATATAAACGGCATATGGAACGACATGTGTTCTTACCGCCTGCGTATAAAATCCCACGCCCATTATTAAAGCTATTACAAGCGATAATACTGCGACCAAGCGCCAGTTTTTTGCTTGGTTTATGTAGGTGCCGTAACGTTCTAACCATTCTTGTTTTGATTCTAAATATCCCATTTATTTATCCCTATATTTAGATTTTTTAATTCCGATGCCTTTATTTCGCCATTAGTAACTTCTTCGATTTTTAAAGCCAATTCATCCGATGGCTTCGATATGCCCCATATAATATTAAATATATGGGTTTTTGATTTGCCTACCTGCTTGGCAAATTCAGAAATGGATATTTGATGATTAAAACAGTATGTTCTGATTATATGGTTATTAAACCCCATAGCGGCTCCTTTTAGATTTCTTTTAATTTAGTTTTTGTTACCTATTTATAAAAATACAACAATAAATTTCATATGTCAAGCAAAATTATAAGTTTTTGTTAATAGTATTTAAAAATATATAAGGTAATAATAAATATAAAACTTATAGTTTAATTAGTGGGTTTATTAAATGCCAAGAAATAAAGATGTAGATTTATTTAAGCATATTGGTTTAAAAATCAGGAATAAAAGGAAAGAACTCAAAATAACTCAGGAAAGGCTTGCTGAAATGATTGATGTGGATTATGTTCAAATATATCACTATGAAACAGGCAGGTCTAAAATTCCAATAGATTACCTCCTTAAATTATCGAAATTCTTTAACGTTTCCCCTGAGTATTTTTACGGTGATTTCGAAGAAAAAAACAAATCCATCAATAAATCTTCAGTGGTTGTCAATTATCCTGAAAGCCCTGAACTTGAAAAAAGGATCGTTGCGATTAAAGAAATATATAAATCTGAAAACGAAGATTTGATTATAGGAGTTAATAATTGCGTAGATTCTATGTCTGTTATATTAAAAAAACGGCAGGAGCAGCGAAGAGATAAGAGAACTGTTGAAAAAACTAAGGTGGGGCGGACTGGTAAAAAATAAAAACTATTAGTATGGATAATGATATTGGACAATAGGTTCCCGCCATTGCCAATGTAGAACATATATATACCATCTTTTATTTACCGTTTGTTGAAAAAACGCTTCTGCTTCTCCTGTCTTATGAATTACGCAATTATTTTTTAAAAGTTTTTCTTTAACATTATGATAGGTTTTATTTGGAACAAAAATCACCGTATACCAGCAAGTAGCAGCATGTGTCGTCCTATTGCTGTTACAAGATACAATTTTACCGAATTTCATTATACCAATATTATAATTATCTATAGTTTTATGACCAGATGGAAATGCTGCTCCAAATAGACCTGTAGAAAAAACAGATATTCTTTTTTTTGAGTTAGCAACTTCAGGATATTTTTGAGATATTAAATAAGATGCGGTCACTTTTGACCAGTGTTTTAAATTTGGTTTATTCGAGCAACCGGAAAATAATATTATGCCGGCTAAAATTCCTAATCCTATTAAACCTACTCTCTTAAGCATAATCTGCCTCACTTTTGAGATTGCGTTGCATTATCAGTCATAATATCCCAAAAGTATATTTTTGGACATCTCGACATGCGCGGCATCGATATTAAAAATTTTATAATCTTCTTCGAGTAAAGATAAGAGTTCCTCGTTTTTAATCCTAACTCTTTTTGTTTCGCTTTTAGAGTCGCACAATTTGCTTTCATGCTGTTTCCATTCGGGATAATTATGAGTAAGTTTAACAAGCTCATCTGACGATAAGTTAGAATATTTAGCTAAGATAATATCAAGGGATTCATAATCAGATTCCGAAAGGGCTTGATTTATAACGCCGGTTTTATATTCATAATAATATTTATCTACCGGATTTATTAGACTTTTAATATATTCGGATTCGCTCTCTGAAAAAGTGATATTATCGTCATAGTTTGTCAGTATATCCTTCGCAAGCGACCCGACCGGTCCATAATTCATAGCGTAATACTCGTCTTCGGTAATAGTCCTTCCTAATCTTACAAGGTGGCATTTATCGGCTAAATATAACAGCTTTATTATGGTTAATTTATCGGCTTTGCCTATTTTTTTTAAAATATAGTTTATAGCTTCAACTGCAACTTCAAATTTCTTCATAGTATTTTATTTTGAATCTTTATCGGTCTTATTATGTTTATTTTTTTCTTTCATATAACGAATAGTAGCCATATATGACGCAACTATACTCCCAAAAACAATTATTAATGCTCCGCCAGCCAGCCATTGCTTACCTTTTAAACCTAAATATGTAATACAAACCAATGCAAATATTACAACAAGAAAGGCGGTAATTTGCCCAAACGTATTTAAAAAATGCCGCCGGTTTCCTTCTTTTTCCACACTATCCATTACCCTATCTGCCCTATCCATTATTCTTTTTGCAAAGGTCGGGTCTATTTCATCGTATTGTTTAAGTTCCCTTGCCGGCGGGAGAAATAGATTGTTACCGATACTAATGTGACCATCGATTTGTATTGATGGCTTATCGTTGTCATGATGTAAATTAATATCGTGATTATCTTGCTTCGGCGGCGTGGATAAGTTTTTCTCTTTTTTTGGCATTATTCAAATGTTCGGATTCTTTTATAAAAGCATTATTTATATCACCTAACACCGTTTCGATGTCTTCTTTAATGGATTCTTCATTGGAAACAAGTCCATGCCTGCCGAAAAAACCGCCAGCAAAAAGACTACCGTATCCTTTTATAAAAGCATTATCTGTTTTAAACATTTAAATCACCTTAGTTTATTGTTTATTTTTTCGTTAATAGCACGGTTAATTTTATTTTTTAATAAATCGTAAATTAATTATAATTATTTTTATTAATTATACCATATATCGGCATTAAAACATAAAAAAATTAATCCAAATATCGTAGAAGTCTTTCATGCGGACGTTAAGAGAACCGAGTTTAACTATTGCTTCAAATTTCTCGCTTAATACGCTTTCTACGGGATACCCTTTAAGATAAGGGGAATCCAATAACTGGATAATCAATATTATTGTGTATAGGATAAATGACATCTTATTATTTTCCAGATTTGGTTCGGTTGTCTTGCTTGCATAACATTTGGCAATTTTCGGCTATAGTTTTCCCACCCTCATACCAAGGGATAATATGATCAGCCTCCATTTCCTCAATTTTAAAATGTTTTTTACACATCGGGCAAATTCCTTTCTGCTTTTCGTACTGTTTAATTTTCGTCTTTTCATCAAACGTACGCAAATTGAGTGTCTTTTCGTTTCTTGTTAAGAGATATTCATAGATGCCTTTCTTGCTGTTTACTTCATCATCATCAATTAGTTTCAGAATTTGTTTTTCCAGGTTTGCCGCATTCAGTTTGTCGTTCTTATGTTCGTTGTAGAATAGACCCCACTCTAAGCCTTTCATAAATTTGCGATAATTAGGAAATACGCGCTCAATCCATGACACAACTTCCTGAAAGTATTGCCATAATTCCTGAGCATCAGTATCTTGCTGATGCTTGCTCATATAATTCTCAATTTTTCCGCCAGAAATCCAACCAAGGGCTTTTTCCAAATAATCCTGGCGTATAGGCGACCCATTCACATATTTTTCACTAAGCAAGTATGCCGCGCAATTCGTCTTGCTAAACCATAGTTTTGCTTTAGCGAGCCATGGTCCCGTGTGAATTGCATTAAGCAGTTCTTGATCGGTGAGCTTCATGCCGGCAATATTAATCGTCCTAAACCAATCAAGTTTTTCACTATCAGTGCCTTCACATTCGTACACTGACAATTCATAATCGAGGATTTGTTGTTGCTGGTCAATCGTCAGATTATTAAAAGCTAACTCGTGACCCTCATTAAACTTGATGGGTATAATATCGGTGATGTATTGACAAATACTGATGGTGCGTTGCTGCCCATCCATCAGTTCAAATTCTCCTTCATTGGCTTTTGCCCAGTACATTGTATTAAGTGGAAAGCCCTGCCGAATCGTCCTGATGACAGCGTCTCTTTCTTTATTCCCATAAATAAACTCGCGCTGGTATGCTGGACGAATATTAAGTTTGCCGCCGTAACCCACCACGCCGCTTTCGCCGTTATCTTTGTAGCCATCCGCAACATCGCGCACCTTGATATTTTTAAGTTCAATTTTCATATTTTAATCTCCACTATATTTTTCGTTTAATAAATAATCTTTTAAATGTTTCTTTGCCGTTTAATAGAGACCCTCTGCCATAAATCCTATTGGGGTCTTGGTCAACGCCACGGTTTGAACCAAGAATCTCAAACTTGTTTAATAAATAATCTCGCATACTTCCTTTGTCCCTTAATGTATGGTCGTCCCGCCTTGTACTCAATGCAGATTCCATCTGGCTCAATGACTCCTGTTTGTCCGACGATAGCGAATGAGTATTCTGAAGTATGGTTGACCCCCCCCCCGCAAATGTCAAGTCTTTGTCGTCATTACCCTTTCTGAATTTGACTATTTCTATACCACTTTCAGGTACCCATTTGTCCATGAATGTTATAGGCACGCCCATAACGCCATCGTAGTCACTCGGCATTTCTGCTATCTTTGATACTTCAATAGCGTTATAGTTGTCATATTTTGGGTATAACCCTTTCTTACGTCCTTGTTCGTAAGTGAGATACGGGGTGATAGGGTCTTCCGACCTATCGACGTAAAGATTGGTGAACCAACCAACATTGCGGAACTTTACAAGTCCCGTATTTGGGTCATACACGCCAGCTGCAAACTCGCGTGATTTTTCCGGTGGAATCTTGAAATATGCATTACCGTGGGCAAAGCCATATCCTAACCACAGCTTATTCTCTTGTATGAGTTTGAAAATTTCTTTGTATGTGATAGCATTCTTACTGCCAATGATAAGAAACTTTTTGTTATAACCTACTAACTGAGCTACAAATTCGCGAAATAGGCTGAACGGCGGATTAGTGATGACAATATCTGCTTTCTTGAGTAATGTTACACATTCGTCACTACGAAAATCACCCGTTCCCTTAAGTGGCATAGTAACATTTTTATTATGTCTCAACAAAATTTCAACATCGTCCAAATTTATTGCGCCATCTTCGTTTGTATCCGGTACTTCGTTGATTTCCACTACATAAGGCTCTTTACCATTCGGTTTAAGTCCTTCAATATCAAACAACGGTAATTGACCGCCAACAATTGGCGATTTGAGATAGCTAGTGGCGATCAGCTTCTTGAGTCCTAAGGTATTAAAGTTGGCAGCGAAATATTTAAAGAAATTGCTCTCAAACGGATCGTCACAATTGCAAAGAATAACCTTGCCGCGTAATTGGCCACGATAGTGTTTTAGCTCGTTTGCAATGTCGGGAAGCTGAGTATAAAACTCATCGAACTTTGCTCGGCTCGCTTTATGGAGATTTTTGTTTAAGGACTTGGTTTTCATAAATTATTTTCCGCTTCAAAAAATGCCGTTTCTCTTGAATCGTTGGGTTCTTCGAGATTATAACCGTCCGAAATAACCGCTAAACCGCAACATCCCTTATAATCTTTCAATAGTTTCTACCTCAGCGTCAGGAAGCAGACTGATGTTCCGGGACAGATATTTAATCTTCGCGTATGTTTCTATTATGTCGAGGGTGGTCCGGACAGCCTTAGGACTTTTGATTATGGTGGCAAGCATGTATAGGCCTTTTTTAGTAAAGGCGGTCGGAAGGTGCGGCGAAAACTTCAACTTTGATAGGTGGTCAAAAATTTTGACCACCTCTTGCTTTTCGTTTTTTGTAAGCTTGAATATATATCCTTTTGGGAATTTATCGGGGTTGTTAGATACCGCCTGATTAACTTCTTTAGTTTCGACTCCATATAGCGCGGCCACATCGCTATCAAGGATAACTTTTTCTTCCCTGATATCGATTATTTTGTCCTGGACAGTTTCGATTTTTACTATTTGGTTCATAAGTTTTTGGTTTTATTTATTTTCCGGCTTTTTAGTGGGTTTTATATAAATCTAAGTTTGATGGTGGTGGAGGCGGTGTTATAAATATTGTTTCTGAATTGGCCGCATTAGAACAATCCTTAGCTAAATTTGAATTTTTATTTTTTATTATTTCCTGTGGAGTAAATTTATTACACTGCTTTAGTATTAAATTTCTTTGTTTGATATGTTTAAAATAATATTTTTCAGAATGTAAAGGAAAGTTATTATATTTATTTGAACAACCTGATAAAACGATTGTTGTTAAAAATATACCTGAGAAAATTAATAATATTTTTTTCATACTTCCTCCTAATTTATCCTTTAATTTATTTTTTACAATATCTATATTTATTTTATATAACTATTTTTAACAATAGTCAAATATTTACACAGTCTTAATTTTTACTGGTTTTTAAAACCATCAAACCACTGTGATTTATAAGGTTCTTTAAATGGACACCATGATATTTTCCAGCCGACACTTAACCCTTGAGATGCAGAGCCCTCAATATCCATTCTTGCGTCAACCGTTCCATTGTATAATTGAGATAAAGGAATCGCTTTAATACCCATTACTTCTGTTTGCTTGTAGTAAAAATCGATAAATGATTCCACTATTTCAGGGCGGCAATAATTTTTGAGTAATGACAATACAATTTGAGGGCTATATTTATAATCATAATCTTCTAAAACATATAAAACTAATAAATAAGCTATTGCCTGGTCATGCGTCATCCATTTTTGAATAATACCTAATTTTTCCGCTTGTTGTCTGGTATCGGCTATATCCGCCGATGCCTGAATAAGCAAAGAAAATGATTTAGTCGCGGTTATAATTTCTCTATCTGTTTTTTTAGAAATATCTGGGGCGTTAGAGAAAAAAGCCGTGTTTGTAATTTTATTCTTATTTTGTTTATTTTTCTTTCTAAAACTAATAATCAGAAATATAACCATCCCTAAAACAATAATAGCGACCGGCGACCATCCAAACATTTTTAACCTCACATTTTCGCAGTATATTTTACTTATAAAAATACAGTCTAAAATTAAGCTATTACAAATTCATCTAAAATACTATTAACAAAAACTTATAATTTTACTTGACATATAAAACTTATTGTTGTATTTTTATAAGTAAGTAGCATAAACACTTAATCTTTAAAATAATTTTATGGAAAAAGAAATTAAATCGCCCTTTCTGAATGCCCATCAGGGAGCTGAATATCTAAATCTCTCATATACGTATTTCTGCCAGCTGCTTCGGGAGAAAAAAATAAAGCATTACAAAGCCGGCGGAAAGATACTTATCAAGATGAGCGACATCGAGGAATACCTCGAAAGCATCGCCGTAAATCCCGAACCGAAAGCAAATCCGACCAGATATTATAAAAATAAATATAGGCTGGCGGATAAATATAATATTGCCGACGTTAAATCTTTTTTAAATATTAAAGATTAAAAAAAATAAAACATGGATAATTTTTCTTTTAAATTTTTAAAAGATTTTAACACACCGCCGAAGGCGTCCCGTGTGTGTTCTTTAAGTTCTTTAAGTTCTTTAAGTTCTTTCACGCCCTTCAACGCCAATAACGGCGCAGGTTTCCGGGCGCAAAAAGTGCAACCTGGCTATGCTTTTGGTGCAACCTGGCTATGCTTTTGGTGCAACCTGGCTATGCTTTTGGTGCAACCTGGCTATGCTTTTGGTGCAACCTGGCTATGCTTTTGGTGCAACCTGGCTATGCTTTTGGAGTTTAGAAAATGGATGATTTAATAAAAACCGACTTTATTTCAATTTTTACATGGCTAAATACTACCGGTTGTTTTAGTTATTTAAAGGAAAGGCCTAAACTTGACGTCGATAAATTTACCTATATAAACAAAGATACCATTCAGAATATCGAACTTTATATGAAATCATTAAGATTAATAATCGACGACGAAATCCTTTCTGCGGTGCTCATAGAAAAAGCCAAAAAAGAAGGAAAACCTATAATATTAACGAGTTTTTATGAGCTTTCATGCTTAGTTTTTAATAAGGCTAATAGCGATACTTATAAAAAAATAAAAGAATCCTTAAACGCTTTAAAGACATCGGTTATTAAGGTTCAAAAAGGCGGGCAGGGGTTTATTTTTAACTTTATAGACAGTCTTAAATTCGACGATATGGATAATGAGAAAGGCAGTATTTTAATACGCTTATCTAACGAAATTTACGAATTTTATATTAAAAAAAGCCCCTACCTGGTTTCTATCGATTTAAATGTTTATAGGACGTTGACGGGAGGGCGTATTCAGAAATTATTATTTTTATATCTGAAATCGGTTAATCTTACTATTCCCACCCCGCTGACAAAAATTCAGGAAATACTGCAGCTTCAACATATCCGTCCGCAAGATTTTAAAAGAACTTTCACTATTAACCTCATAAACGCTCTAAAAAAAGAGGGTATATATATAAAAATTCAGGATGACAAAATTATTTATAAGCATATCAAAAAACTTTGTCAAACCATTCCTCAATCGCAACCTCCGCACGAAAAACAATCATTACCTTTTTCGGCGGAAGAAATAAAAGACATGGAACGTATGGGAATAAACCAGATGTATATATTAAGCCTTGCGAAGACATACTCCGACGAAGCCGTCGTTAAGGCGGCTAAAAAGGTTAATATTTTAAAAAAAGACGGCATGGAAATAAAAAACCCGGCGGGATTTCTACAAAAGATGCTTGAAAAGGGCACTTATAAGGATATTGCCGACATTGACGAGAAACAGAAAAAGAAGCAGGAAGAAAATAAAAAATTTCAAATATTAAAACCTCATAAGTTGACCATAGAGGAAGAAGAAGAAGCGCAAAGACAGGTTAATAAATCGATTGAGGAAAAAATAAAGGAATTTGAAAGGGGAGAGCCAGACTATGAAAACAATTAAGCCTTCGACTAATTTAGAAATTAAACAAGCCCGGACATTCAAGGCGAGAGAGGAAGAAAGGGCGATAGAACAAAAAGCTATAGAGCAATTGCAAAATATGCCCGATTTGCAGAAAAACATCTTAAAAACAAGCTTTATGGAAAAAATGTCTTTGAGGGAAGCTGAATTGAAAAAGGTTTTAGCGGAAATTCAATTAAAAGGTTTTATATTTGAACGAATTTTATATGCAAACCAAAAACAATACCCTAATTTATTTAAAGAATATGAAGAAAGCAAAAGGAACTAAAAATGGATAAAGAAACAGAACAAATGATATCCGAACTTTCGGAGAAGATAGACAGATTAAGCAGTTTAATATTAACAAAAGTAGTATCCCCGGCGCCGGATGAGACCTATAAGAAAATAGGAAGTCGTTTAATGTCTGTTAGACAAGCATCAAATTTTTTAGGGGTTAGCGCAAGCACTATTCAGAACTGGGCAAAGACAAGAAAAATAACTTGCTATAAACACCTCGGAAAAATAGTTTTTGATGAAAAAGACCTTAAAAAGTACCTTCAATCCGCCAGGGTAGAATCCATACAGGATTCAATTCAGAATGCGGTAAATCAGAGAAGATAAATTAATTTAAAGAAAGTTTAAGGGGGTAGTTATGAAAAATCAGGAATTTCAAGCAGTTTTGCAAAACCTACCGGCGGGTTTTGACATCGTAGTCAACGGGTCACATTTATTTGACGTAAAAGGGAATTTTGAGATAAGAGACGATGCCGTAAAAGGGACGATACATATCACTGATATATTTGCGGCAAAATCTAATAAGGTTCACGAGTTATCTTTCGTTAAAGATAAAGAATTAAAAAAAGAAAAACCTGTAAAAGCGGACGATAAGCCGCAAGAAAAAAAGAAAACTTATAAAACTTACGAACCGGGAGAAAAAGAGAAAATTATTGAAGACATACGAAACGGTTTATCATTCAAAGAAATAAGTGAAAAATACAATATCAGCCTACAGACATACAACAGGAGAAAGAAAGAATATAAAGCGCAACCGGCAAGCGGTCAGGATAACAAGAGCAGCGATAAACACAGAAAAGTAAGTTTTAACCCTGCCCAGATAAGCGAGGACGACAGAATAAAAATCACCGAGGATATTAAGTTAGGACTTTATAGCCGGCAGATATTAAAAAAATATCATATAAACATTCCGGCGCTGGCCGTTATAAAAAAATCCATTAAAGAAGAAAACGGCACCATGGCCACTACCGATTCCGAGGACGATCCAGAAGTTATTAAAAAACGGCAGGTCTATGGCAGAAGCATAAATAACGGTTTTGATAAAATTCCGGCTTTAGGGATGCTCAAGGCGGGAAGCAGTAGTTCGGTAATTCCAGTCGCGCCTACGGTTACGGTTGATATTAACAAAACGCAAGAAACAATAGCAAAAGAAACATTAAATAAATTCAAACCAGCGACAAACCCTAATGTAAGAAACTGGCAAGCGGACATGATTGCGAGAGGTTTATAAATAAATAAATTTTTTTATGGAGGCGTTATGGAAAACAACGAGAAATTAATATTCAGGAACTTAAATATCGGATTCGGAGAAATCAACGGAGATTATTTCATCGAAGATAAGCATAGCAAGGTCTATTTAACCGCTGACGATATTGACAGAATCTCCGCGGCCTGCAGATTTGAATTAATAGAAAATTTAAAAGCGGACATATCGGAGCATGCGGTAGGTGCGCTTAAGGCAAAGGAGTCTTATTTATGAAAATCGGCATTTCGGGAGCTGTAGGGATAGGAAAAACTTATTTCGTAAATTCGCTCGACAACAGTGTTTTTCTTGCCGTGGACGAAGCGGCAAGGCAGGTTAACGCGATGTATCCCGATAAAGAAATAGGCGATTTAAGAGAGATTATATTCCATCATCAAGTTGCGGTAGAAGAGGTTGTCGATAAGCTCACGGAAGACGTAATTGCCGTGTGCGACAGAACCGTCGTCGATAATTTGGTTTTTTTAAATATTTTTTCGGGCAAAGAAATTGCGGAAAGCAAAAAGAATTTCGTTAAATCCGAATATTTAAACGGACTTAAGAAATACGACGCGTTATATTATTTCGATTACGGCGGTTGGGTAGATGCCGATTTACTTAAAAACACGCTATCGGATAGTTTCCGCATAAAAACATTAGGGAAATTTATAGACGACGATATCTTTTACGCTAATCCTAAATTTAAAAATTTTAATGAAAATTTTAAGAATATTTTTTTAAAAACGGCGGATGAGCTCGGAATACCTGTTAAGATAATCGAAACCGACTACATAGAAGAGGATTTGCAGGATAGAAACAAAACTCTTCAGGAAGAGCTTTTAAATAACTTTTTAGGGGTTTGAGGAGGTAAAGGATGAAATTAGAAAATATTGATTTAGTTATAACCTGTCTTTCTGAAACTTTATATATCGCACATACTAAAATTGACAAGAAAGGCCGCGGCGTTATATTACAAAAACGAGGGATAGGCGAGCAATTTGTAAACGGTTTTGACGGTAAAGAGTTTAACGCTAACGGCAAGCGGTATCGAATAATTGTAAAAGAAATCAAAGGAGGTGATTTATTATGAACTGCGTGATGTCAAGTGTCCATTCGACCGCGGTAAGCAGGGAAGAAAGTATTGCGTTCCAGCTTGCCGTAAAAGGCATTTACGAAAATGGGAATTATTCTATTCAACCCTTAAATGTCGGCGATTATAGCTTATTCACAGTAAGGTATCGGACTTCGACGGTCAGTCCGATATTTGACGATTTGAATGATGCGATAGCGGAATTTTTAAAATTAACGGAACTGTCCGAATTTCGGACAGTAACCGCAAAGCGAGAAAACAAAAGGAGTTAAAGGGATTATTAATATTTATTCGGGAGGCGTAGATGGTAACGATAGCTATAATGAACCAGAAGGGCGGCGTAGGAAAAACTACCACGGCCGTCAATTTGGCGGTCGGGCTCAGGAAATTTCACGATAAAAGAGTTTTGTTAGTCGATATGGATCCGCAGGCTAACGCAAGCATACATCTTGGAATAAGGGCGGAAGGACAAAATAACTCCATGACCGCTGTATTCTCTGGAGATAAAGGAATAAATGAGATAATAAGGCAGTCGGAGGATATAGATATAGCTCCTTCGCATGCGAGTTTATACGGCATTAACGAAATAGGCATGAAGAATGTTAACGATGAAGAGATTACCGCTTTACGATTAGCGATAGAGGGGTTAGATTACGATATAGCGATAATAGACTGCCCCTCTTCGCCGGGACTGCTGTCTTCTAACGCTCTTGTGGCTTCGGATAAAGTTATCGTCCCCGCACAAGGAGAGTATCTTTCAGTCGAAGGGTTGGCATATATGATTCAGACGATTGATACATTTAGAAAAAGGCGTAATCCTAATCTTGCGATTCTCGGTATTTTGATAACAAATATGCAAAAGACGGTTATGTATAACACTATGAGAGATTTTATTAATAAGAAACTTAATGGCAGAATTTCCATTTTTGAAACGGTGATAAGGCGCAATACGCTGATAGCGGAAGCAAGTGCTGTCGGCAAAAGCATATATAACCACAAAAAATGCAACGGATACACTGATTATTTGAATTTTACATATGAAATAAAACAAAAATTATCGGAGGAAAAATGACTAAGAAATTAACGATAGCGAATGACCCGCTCGCATTTATCGGCGGGAAGAAGAACAACGAAATAATTGAAATTGAAATTGATGAAATCGAAATTGCCGAACAGCCGCGCCACGATTTTGATTTTGTAAAAATACATGAAATGGCCGACAGTATTAAAAAAGTCGGGGTATTGAATCCACCGGTCGTGTATCAGAAAGACGGTAAATACGTTATGCTCGACGGAGAGAGGCGCTACAGGGCTTGTAAGCTGCTTGGCATGAGCAAGTTGCTTTGCGTTGTAAAAGACATAAAAGAAGAGAATGTCCATGCCGCTCAGCTTATAGCAAATATACACAGAAAAGATTTAACGAAAATGGAATTGTACGAAGCTTTTAAGTTTTATCAGGATCAAGGGGTATCGATTAGAGATATCGCCGAAAAAGTAGGAATGAATAAAAGCGACGTCCAGCGCATATTATCCGCAAAAGACCTTTCCGAAGAAACAAAACAGAAAATTACAGACGATAAGACTTTCGAAAAAGCTGTAGAAGCAAACCAGATAAAAGACAAGGATAAGAAAAAAGAAGTTATGGGCAATTTAGATAATCTAACTCGGGGCGAAATCAAGAAAATAAAAAATAAGTCGAAACCCCGCAAAGCAAGTAAGAAAAAGGAAGAGAACGAGGTGTCCGAATTTCGGACACTTAATGATGGACAGAATAGAAACGAAGATAAAAATCCGGGAACAGATGAAAAAACGACAAACTCGGAAGGCCGGAAACCGGACTACCCCGAGCAATGGGATAAACCTTGGACAAAGACCGATACGCCTGATGCCGGTAAAGGACCAGAAATAGGACAAAAATTAGAGTTTAACGAAACTAAAGAAGACAGGCTTGAAATAAGCGAGCTCGTAAAAAAGTTTGCAAATATTTTATCTGTAAAGATTTCATTCCAAACCAATGTTTCAGGCAAAGATGAAATCACGATTCAGGCAGGGACAAAAACTCTAATCGATATAATGCACGGGCTTAAGAAAAAATTTAATTTAAAATAAAAGGATGATTAAAAATTTTAAAACCCCGCAACATCTTTAAAGATAAGGATGAGAAAGCGGTGTCCGAAATTCGGACACTTAAAAAATAATAGGAGAAAATATGCTGAGTATAGGCGGTGTAGACAAACCGATTACAACCGAAAAAGCGGTTGAGTATTTTCAAAAAGAGAAAGAAGAGTTCGATAAAGAAGAATACTATCTAAACCAGAACGCCGAAACGTTTTACGGCGGCTTAGCTAATAAATTTGTCGGACAGCAAATATTAGAGCCTTCTAAAACGTCTGAACATGTATCCCTTAAATCAGGGAGAACGTTCAGGGAATTTTTAGGTGGTAAAGACGTTATCGATTTGTCTTTTTCCGCACCGAAGTCGGTTTCGGTAATGATCGAACTTACAAAAGATGAAGAATTAAGAAATAAGATGATTGAAATACATCAAAACGCCGTATGCGGCGCTATGCGGTATGTAGAAGAGAATTTGGCATACACAAGGTTGTCTCATAGAGAAAACGGTAAGAAAATTTACGACCCCGTATATCCGGGAAAAATGGAATACGCTGCTTTTCTCCATCACGATTCAAGAGAAAAAGACCCTGAAATACATTCTCACTGTGTCGTCCCTAAAAGATTATTTGTAAGAGGCAAGGAGTATGCTCTTGAAATAGGACGGTCGATTCCTCAGACGCGGGGACGAAATATACTTGACAATAAAATAAAGATTGGAGAGCTGTACAGGGCGCTTGAAATCAATCAGCTAAGGCAAAACGATATTTCCGTTAAGATTACTAATTATAAAAATTTCTTTTTTGATGTTGAAGGCGTTGAACAAAGCACATTAGAAACATTTTCGAAGAGATCGGAACAAGTAAAAAAAGAATTTGAAAAAATTAAAGACGACGTGCCTGCCGGATATGAAGCAGAAGTTAAAGCCAGAATAGTTTTAGATACAAGAAAGCCGAAGGATCCGAACGTGCCGCTAAAAGAGTTGCGCGAAGGGTGGGAAGAAGAAAGTTCGCAAAAAAATATTGTTCCGGTTAAAAAAACGGTCCGGCTGGCTAATAAGGAAGATATTGATAACGCTTTTAAAACCGCCGCCGCAAAACTTACGGAAAACAGGGGGCAGATGTCCGAGTTAGATTTAAAAGTTACCGTGATGAAAAATCTTATTTATAACGATTTAAAATTTAACGAGGCGGATATAAATATCTCGTTAAAGGAGATGATTAAACATAGGGAACTTGTCGGTCTCGACGGAGACAATTTTTTTTTTACTACAAAGGAAATCAGGAACGCAGAAAAAACGATAGAGTTCTTTGCTAAAGACACATTTGAAAAATATGAAAGCATCACGGTCAAAGAATCCGCTAAATCCGAGATAGATTCATGGGAGAAGAACGAAGCAGAAAAATTCAAAAAAGAAACCGGTAAAGAATTTAAATTAACTGGAGACCAAAAAAAAGTGCTTGAAGCTTTATTGACATCTAAAAATGGAGTTATCGTAATACAGGGAGACGCAGGGACCGGCAAAACTACACTGCTTAAAGCTTTTTCCGAAATAACCGCGGAAAAAGGCGTAGAACTTGACGGATTATCAACGACCGGTAAGGCCGTCAGGGAGATTATAGAACAGGGTAAAATAAAGAACGCTAAAACCATAGATAGCTACCTTTTGCAGGGAAAAAATATAAAAGAATTTACCGATTCTAACGGTAAAAAAGTTTATATAGTCGATGAGTCTTCAATGAGTGCTACTTTAAAACTTAAAGACGCTGCCATCCAAGCACAAAAAGAAAACGCCCGTATAGTTTGGTTGGGCGATATGAAACAACATCCAAGTATCCAAACCGGCGGTATGTTTGAAAGGCAACAGAAATCTAAAAAAGTAACGTTCGTTGAAATGCATGAGTCTATAAGACAGAAAGACCCGTTTTTGAAAGAAGCCGTTAAAACTATTGCTGAAGGAAAAGTTAAGGAAGGGATGAAGATGCTTGACGAGAAAGGAAAAATTCACGTATATGAAAATAAAGAAGAATTGTACGATAAAATCACGGACGCGTTCGTCAAAGAAGGCAATATGGATAATTTTATTTTATCCGCACAGAATAAAGACCGCTACGAACTCAATAAAATCACGCGGGAAAAATTAAAACTTGCCGGAGCGATAGATAAGGAAGATATGCAGATTAAAATTCGTGAAGGGAAAAGTATCGGAGACGAAGATAAAAAACAGGTCTGGAATTATGCTCAGGGTGATGTCATAGTGAGAGGCAAACATAATTTAGAAGTCAAAAAAATTGATTTGGAAAATAAATCCTTAACGGCCGTAGATAAATATTCCGGAAAAGAAATAATAATGTCTGGCAATAAATTAAAAGGCAATCAAGTTTACATCGAGGCGGAAAGAAAATTTTCAAATGGAGATAAAGTTATTTTTTTGAAAAATGATTACCATATAGGAATATCAGGAATTAAAAACGATAAAAACGAATACGGAGTTCAAAACGGATTGAGCGGCTTTATAAAAAATATAGAAAATTTAGGAAACGGCAATTATAAAATAGCCGCGGATATCGGTAAAGGAAAGACGATAAACTTCGAAACCAAAGACTATAATTATTTTACGCACGGCTATGCGATAACAAGTTACAAATCGCAAGGGCAGACCGCAGAGAAAGTTTATATATATTCCGACAGAACAACTAAAAACGAATTTTATGTGAACGTCTCCCGCGCAAAAAATGAAGTAGAAATTTTTACAATGGATAAACAGTTATTATTTAAATCTGCGTTAAGGGACGATAAGCAGGTTGATAGTATAACATTTGAAAACAGAAACTATAAAAATTACAGCATCGTAGAAAATATTCTTAACGGCGTTAAAAAAGTCGATATGTCTATTCCGTCTATGGAAGAATTAAGAGAAAGATTTAATAGAGAAAATTCGAGAAAAGAATATATAAAACCGAAAACAGAAAAGAAAATAAAAATTGAAAAAGACAATAAAAAAATGGAAAAAGATTTTACGCCGACTCAAAAATCTGAAACGGAAAAGATAAAGAGAAAAATGGGAAGGGCAATATAGAGCGCTTCGCATTTTAATTATAAAAAACTTTTAAGAAAGTGCGCTTTGCGGTTTTATTAAAGTAAAAACAAAAGAACTTAATATAGAACAAAAACTTATTTAATTATAGTAAAGATTAAAGCTCTATAGTGAAAAAATTATTAATTATTATAAAACCTTTATATAGAAAAAATATGTTTAATTTTAGTAAAAACTTAAAAACAATTATAGTGTGCTTCGCACATAATTAGAAGAGGCAAATTAAGCTACCACACCTGCGCACCGGCTATGCCGGAAACGCAGGTTTTAGGCGGGTGCGTATGTATGCTATATAGTGTTATAAAGACAGCAATACGCTATATATAGTGGTTTACGTTATGACGCATAAATAACGGTTAAAAATAGCGCTAAATAAGGTGTAAAAAAAACAGGAGATTTTATCGTGAAAAAAAAACAGACTATTTACATTGACGAAAAATTTATACGCAAATTTGGAATGGAAAATAAAACACAAATCGTGAACGACGCTTTAAAAAAATACTACACGGAAGAAAGAGAAAATCTTAAAAACGATTTGCAAGTTATAAAAGAATTTACGGAAGCGATTAATAATTTAAATACACGAATTTATCAACAGCAAATAGAAATAGAAAAAATAAAAGAGAGGTTAGATTTAAATTTTAATATGTCAATTTTTTGTGCGTATTCCACGGATGTTATATTGGATGAAAAGAACAAAAGAATAATAACCGGCGAGATTGAAGAGATAAAAAAAGAATATAAAAAAATAAAACCTTTAATTGTTAAGGAGGAAAAGCGCGATGAGTGAAACAAAAAATTTAAAGATTATCAGGGAAAAGATTAAACATTTTAAATCTCTGGAAAGGAAAATCTTAAAGGAAGATTTAGATAGAGATTTCGGAAAAATTACGCATAAGTTTTTTGACAACGGTTTTGAAAATTTTGAAGAATTTAAAAAGGAAATTTCTGCGGTGGCACAAGAATATAACTATGCAAACGAGGAGAAAAAAGATGAAGTTCCAGGACATCAGAATAAAAATACAGCAGACTAAAGGAGCGTTAAAATGGCTCATAGAAATTGTATTGACGGTGCAGTTTTTATTCTTCGGGTTTCTTTTTTATAAGATAAACTATAGACTTTTTTATGCGATAGATACACTAATCAAGGAGCATTACCCATTGAGGAAAATCAATTTCAATCTTGCATTAAAAGAATTAAATTTTAAAACCCCGCTGTTGTACTCCTTGCTTATAGATTTATTTTTTGTGCCAGGAATTTATTTTATATTTAAGAGCAACTCCAACGATCCGGTTAATCAAAATAAAAACGAAAAGATTATAAGAGGTTCGACAATAGAAAGCGTTAAAAAATATAAAAAAGCTATCGATGCAAACGAAATATTTAGCTACTTAAATGATTTACCGTTAACAATGAAAGTTATTTATAGAAATATTCTTGTCTTAGGAGCAACAGGCTCAGGTAAGACACAGATTATTTGCAAGATACTTTCCGATAGTTACGAAAAGTTTGATTATAATGCAGTTATATATGACAGTAAGAAGGATTTTGTGCCGAAGTTTTACAATTCCAAGTACGATATTATTTTTAATCCTGCGGACGCAAGGTGTCCGGCATGGAACATATTGGGCGAAATAGAAAACAAAGCTGATGCCGCCACGCTCGCAGAAGTGCTTATTCCCGAACCAGAGTCAGGCAATCCTAACGGGTACTTCATAACAAACGCAAGGCATATTCTTGAAGCGATGATATTATATCTAAAAATGAAAAATATCGGTACGAATGAAAACTTAATAGATTTAGCAAGTAAAACGCCCGATTATTTATTGCAACTCTTTAAATCAGACCCGAAAATAGAAAAGGAATGCAAGCTGGCAATAAATCCGTTACAATCGGATGAAATAAAGTCTATGATGACTGAAATTTCAAGGTATTTAAAAGCTTTTACTATTATGCCTTCCATGCCGGACAAAGAAGGAATGAAAAGCTTTAATATTACGCCGGATTTTCTTAAAAAAAGAAAGACGAGGATATTTTTAAATTTAGATAAAAATTCCGAAATATTCGTTAAGCCTATTATGAAAATTTTCATAGAGCTTTTGCTTAAGAAATTTTTATCGGTTCCCGACGGCGAAAACACCCCTACGCTTTTTTTATTAGACGAGCTTTCAAATTTCGAAAAAACGCCGAGCGTTATGGATTTATTAGACAAAGGTCGGTCAAAAATGGCTTCTACTATCATAGGTATTCAAGATAAAGCAAAAAGCGAGTTTATATACGGAGAAAAATTAACCGAAAATATGATGAACAGCTGTAATAGTTCTATATATTTAAGGGTTAATAGTTCCGCTGAAGCTGAATATGTAAGCCGCCAGATAGGCTCTCAAGAAGTGGAACGGACAAGCGCAAGCGATTCCGTTACCGACGATAAGTACACCCATTCTAAATCTTCGCAGATAATAGAGAAAAAATTGTTTTTGCCTTCCGAAATTCTTAAATGGCAAGATTTAGAAGCGGTTATAAAATTAGTTAATATACCGTATTTTTTACATATATCAATTTTGCCGCGTGCTTATACTGTGATTGCGGAAGGTTTAATACCGTCGGACAGGTTAAATATTTCAGTTGTTAAAGATGAAAAGCAGAAAATAGTTCGTCAAATCAAAGATGAGCCTGCGCCGGCCAGCAGAGAGGAAAAAAAAGAGCAGGCAGAAAAACTAACTGATGTTGAAAGAAAATTCACGAGGCTGATGTAATTAATTGCGTATTTTAAACTATAAAAAATGAGGAGATTTAATCATGTTTAATTATGACGGCGGTGTGGTTACAAGAAAAAAATTAGAAGAAGCAATCGATTTATTTGTTCAAATAGAGATGGATTATAAAGAGGCTGTCAGAAAAGCCGTTTTAGAAGGAAAAGAATATCCAAACATTAATGAAATAGCTAACAATTATCCGGAGAATAGAGCTGCTGAAGAGGCAGTAAAACAATTTGCAAGACAAATCCAGCCGGCTAATCTTGAAAACATGCAAAAAGTATTTTACGGCATTGTTAATTCAGAAGAAGGCTTTAGGCGGGTGGTCGCAAGCGATTATCTTACAATTCTTTGGGACGGAATCGGCGACTGGATGAAATAGAATCGGCAGATAAACACGAATCAACAAAAATCCCAGGTATCGGAAAATAAACCTGAACCAGAAAACAAAGTAGCGTGGAAAATATAAGTAAAGACCGCAGGAGCGGAATGACGGTCGTTAAATAATGCAAACTAAACTTAAATTCATCGACGTCTTCGCCGACGTTACGGAGGCAGACAGAATGTTTTCCGGCAAAAAGGTTTTTACCGTAGAAGAAAGAAAAAGGGCAGCTAAAAAAATGCTGTCAATTCAGGACAGAACGGAAGGGGACGTTATTAGATTAGCCGAAGAATACGGAATTAAATATAAAACCGTGTATTTCTGGGCAAAAAAATATGCCTCCGTCTTAGATTTGCCTTATGTAAAAAACAGCGGTGGACAGGGATTTAAAAAAAGAATAGCGGAACAGGTGGGTCATAAAGCCAAAATTGTCGCCGGCATAACCGCAGGGAAGAGCAGGGAAGAAATAGAAGCTGAAACCGGACCTATTGGCTGGCGTTCCTGGTATCGGTATCTTATGGAATCTAAAACAAGAGATGAATTAGCGAACTCTATGGGCGTGCATATGCAGAAAGCTAAGCGTAACCGCAGAGACATAGTAGAGGATATCAAGGCGGGGGCATCCAAAAAAGAGGTGATGAAGAAATATAGTATTGGTAAGACGTGCTACTGCCGCAGGAAAAAGGAAGCTAAAAAAGAGCTGGAATGGAGCTCTTATCTTAGATTTATCGGGAGCGACGATAGAAGGGCTAAAATCGTTATAGATTTAATAGATGGAATGTCTAAAAAGGAGTGTTTGTCTAAATGGAAGATAGACGAAGGGCTATACGACGACCTTCATGCTCTGGCCGTTGTAAATATATCTAAAAAACCGAAAAAATCCAAGCTATCTCTCGCAGTTTCGAAAGCAAGGTTTGAAAGAAGCATGTCCATAGTGGAAGAACTTAACCAGCGAGGTTTTTAAAAAAATAGGGTCTTATAATTTGATGCTGACAAAAAACAATTCAAATTCAAAAGTATCCGCAGTGCTGTTTTAAATAAAATGAATTAAAAAAAGGGGATATTATGTTTAAATTTAATAGCAAAGAAAATGTTATTAATGTCAACGAAAATGAACTTAATATTGAAAAAAATAATATTAAAGTATATAAATTTGCCAATTATTGCCCCACAGATTTCTTTGATGAAAAAACAAATCGAACAATCGAATTGAAAGGTTTGGCATTTTTATATAAAGACATAAAATTAATATTACACAGAAAGAGGAATTTTATATATGTTTCGGAGTATTATTCAGGAATGTCTATCGATTGCAGTCTTATAAGTGTAGGTGATGCGCTATATAGAGCATTTACAAGAATAGATAGTTTCGGTATAGATAAATTCAAAAATAGACTTAACTATTGGGAACGTATTAATTAATATTAATATCTTACCGCGCGGAAGAGTTAATAAAAATGTAATAGCAGGAGACCTTATTCATGAAACCTAAATTCGACATTCACAAAGGTAATATTTATAAATTCACGTTAATTGATAAATCTAAGCCGGAAGGTAAGCAGAAAAAAGATTTATATTTCTTTGCTCAGGATACGGATATCGTTCCAATGGATTTTTTTAAGTCGGCTTACGCTCTCAACGACCCATTACTTGATCCGACCACCTTTTTAAATTCATCGGGTTTAATACCGATAACGATTGACGATATTGTAAACGAATCTATAGAGGTTGTAAAAAATAACAAGGCGGACAAACTTATTGAACGAGGCGTTTTTGAATTAAAAAATCCATTATGGAAATAAAAAACATGATTAACAAATACCTTAACCGCATAATCTGCGGCGATGCATTGGAAACTATGAAACAAATGCCGTCAGGGTCTATCGACCTAATAGTTACCTCTCCGCCTTACAACCTTAACGACAATAACCTGCAAAAAAGCAAAATAAAAAGGTTTAGAAACCGCAAAGAAAGAATGGGGATATATCCTTTTAATTCTATGGATTATAAAAAAGCGCATATTTTTACCGGCTACGAAAACTGCGACGACAATATGCCCTATTCCGCTTATGTCAAATGGCAGAAAGATTGTCTTCGGCAAATGCTAAGACTAATTAAACCGTCCGGCGGCATTTTCTATAATCATAAATGGCGGATACAAAACGGCATACTTAATAACCGCAACGACATCCTAAAAGGGTTTCCTGTCCGCCAAATGATTGTCTGGGATAAAGGCGGGTCCGTAAATTTCAACGATACTTACTTTCTGCCGAGCTATGAAGTTATATATATTATCGCAAAGCCTGAATTTAAGCTCACGGCCAAGGCAAATCTTAAAAGGGATATCTGGTATGTTTATCCGGAAAAAGGAAGTTCTCATCCGGCGCCGTTCCCCGAAGCTTTGTCTGACAGAATAATATCTTCTACGGACGCGGAGGTTATTCTCGACCCTTTTATGGGGTCCGGCACTACAGCCATATCCGCATTGAAATGCGGCCGTCGATATATCGGGATAGACAACTCGGCGAAATATTGCGAAATGGCGGAGGAAAGGATAAGAGAGTTCAAGAGTCAGGGAAATTTATTTAACGAAAATTAAATGTGGAGGTATGAAAATGAAATTAGGCGGGTAGTCAATACTTAAAGAAGCAAGCAATTTTGTATCGCAATATAAAAGTAAGGTAAAACTTTAAAATTAATTAAAATAGAGGTAACCATGAAAAGCAAACCAAAACCATGTAGTGATTTTGTAATAGTAAACGAAACTGAATTCTATAACGGGTATAATCCTCCCTTTAGTTCAAGAAATAGAAATAAGTTCGGTTCGGGCATCATGGAAAGATTTGAAGGAAGCATAGGATATTATGCATGTTTTTATCACATCATATTGAGAACAAAGCAAGGATATTTCAAGATTCCATGTAATAAAGAAAATCCTGACCCCAAAGATCAAATATTTATAGCTTCTTTTTCCGGAAAATATAAAAATTCACTTGCGATTATTAATAAAGAAGCCGTAAAAGTCGCTATAGACATAGTTAAAAACAAATATTATGCAATATGGTGTCAGGTTAAAGATAATGAATCGCCGGAAACCAACCATACCCCTTATATAGATATGGTAGTGCCCATTAACCCTATGAGGCCGTTGGTTCAGGTCGTTAATAATATTATAAAAGACACCCATGACGCAATAATATCCAACGACATTGCCTTCAGAAATATATTTAATAAACTTAAAACGGCTTTCCCGGACAAATTTTCTTCTAGTTGGAGCAGGAGCGTTTTTTATGAAAAATCGGAAAACGATTATATCGAAGACCCGATTCGCCATGATACGTTATGGTGAAATGCAATTGACTTAGAAACGCTGGGAAAAATAAAAGCTTCCGACTGTTTCGCTTAAAAGGGAGAGACATGTATAAAATAACCAGAAAAACGCTTTTATATAAGACTAACGTCGAATACGGCGATTACTGCTTAAACCACGTTCTCGGCTGCTCGCACGGATGTCTTTATCCCTGCTATGCCTACCTGCTAAAAAAGAGGACAGGCGCCGTTAAGGATTACTCCGACTGGACGACTCCTAAAATAGTCGGGAACGCTATGGAACTTCTCAAAAAGGAAGTTGTTAAATATAAAGATAAGATAAAGACTGTGCATTTATGTTTCTCGACCGACCCTTTCATGTACGGACAGTTTGAAATACAGGATCTAAGCATTGAGATTATAGACTATCTTAATAAGAGCGGTATTCCCTGCACTGTCCTCACTAAAGGGTTATATCCAGTTGTCAGGATAAATGAATCGATAAATGACCCTGGCAAAATAAATTCGTACGGAATAACGCTTGTTTCTATCGACGAGAGTTTCAGGAAAAAATACGAACCGGCGGCCGTCGGCATCGAAGAAAGGATATCTGCGTTAAAACAGTTGCACGATTTAGGTTTTAAAACATGGGTAAGCATGGAACCGTATCCGACCCCGAATATAATCGACCAAGATATTAACGAGATATTAAACAAACTAGACTTCGTGGATAAGATAATATTCGGCAAGATGAACTATAATTCAAAAGCGACTTCGTTTCCGGAGAAAAGGGAATTCTATCAAGGCCAGGTTGATATTATTATAGACTTTTGTAATAAAAATAAAATAAAATGCTATATTAAAGAAGGAACTGTACTATAAATAATAAAAGATGGTTATATATCATGATAAAACTTATTGATTGGGTCGAAAAAAATAAAAAACAATATAAATGGTTTAATGAAAAAATATTAGAATGGGACGATTTTAAGATAGATAATGGTAAACCATATAAATGTTTTGTGATTAGTGAGAAAATCGAAGAATCATCTACAATAGACACTCAACGCATAGTTGGACAATGGAATCATTATGCCGGACAAACATGGTTGGAAGCTTTATTAGAACCGCAATACAAAGAAGGCAAAATGAAAAGCACGATAGCGCTTGCTGATAATAATCCTAATTACTATTTTAGTTTAGATAAAAAAAATGATATTTGTTTTTCATCTATAGATGGCAAGAATTGGTATTCTAACCAAGGAAATCATCGAACAGTATTAGGAAAATTTGTCTGTGAAAGAGAATTTTTAATAAATAAAACAAAACAAATAATTGGAGGAGTGAATAAATATTTATATTTTGTTGATTGGGAAACTATAAAGTTATATGAAAATCTTTTAGATTTTATTAAAAAAAACAATATTAATTTAAGCATCATAATAGATAGAGTGAAAATGAGTGATGGATGTTACGAGCCGATATTTCATTTGCATTTAAATTTCAAATCATATGATATTAAAAATGAATTTATTTACATAATTAAAACAATTTTTATAGATAGGTCAATGAAATCTTTACATTTAAATAGATGGGATTTTAAAATATTTGCTAATTGGTTTATCAATGGATATACAGATAAGTCATTTATAATAAGCTTTAAGCGTTTTATTGTGCATTTTGTAAATATATTTTATGAAACGTATGATCATAATTTAATATGGTTTCCTGGAGTTTATCAAATTTCAAAGCAGAATTTTAGTTATGATAAATTAATAGATTGTAAACATCAAAAAAACTGTCCTTTAAAAGATAATATCCTTTAAATATTTTGCTACCTATTTGCTACCGTTTAAATTATATTTTGTTCTAACTGGTGCCCCCGACCGGAATCGAACCGATGACCAAAGGTTTAGGAAACCTCTGCTCTATCCTACTGAGCTACGGGGGCATATTGTTCTGCAGGCTAATAACGCGGCATAAATTAATTTGCGTTACGGCTAAATATTATATATAATTAATACTATAAAATCAATTGATATAATTATTTGTGTAATTATCCGATGTTAAATTATCGATATAATTATAATTTGTCGATATAAGTTCTATAGCGCGCGCCCATAGCTCAGCTGGATAGAGCGTCAGACTACGAATCTGCAGGCCGGGGGTTCGAATCCCTCTGGGCGCACCATGTTTTATATTTTCTGTAAACGCGGTTGCGCTTTTTCTGTTTTAAATTTAACCCCTTATTCCCTTTTTTATAGAAGCAGCTGTCATGGTTTATTAATTTAATATGTCGGAAAAAATAAATAACATTTTTAGCTCTATAGCAGAAGTATATGATTTCTGGGGACACGTATTCAGTTTTGGAATCGACGGGCTTTGGCGGCTCGAAGTAGCAAAAGAAGCGGTTTCCTCGGATAACGATAATTTAGGCGGTTACAGAATTCTTGACATCGCTACGGGAACGGGTTCTATTGCCATAGATATATCCAGAAAAGCAAAAGCCGAGAATAAACGCGTCGAAATAGTCGGCGTAGATTTTAATGCCGATATGGTCAATATCGCCGAAAATAAGATTAAAAAGAAAAAGATAAACAATATTTGTTTTAAAGTAGAGGACGCCATGGATCTTGTTGAACCGGGTTGCGCTTATGACGTAGTTACGGCGGGTTTTTTGCTTAGGAACGTGGACAACGTAGAAACTTTTTCCGACGAACTGAGAAGAGTTTTAAAAAAAGGAGGCAAGTTCATTATACTGGAAATGGGCAGGCCGGAGAATAATTTTTTCAATATTTTCTTTAAAATATATTTTATTTTCATAAGATTAATAGGCTCCCTTATAGATAAAAAAGCATATGAATGGCTTACATACAGCATACTGGCATTCGACAGGAAAAAAATGCTTAAAATACTCGGCGAAAAAGGTTTTAAAGACTTAAAGATTAAAAATCTTCCTTTCCATATCGGTTTTATAATTACCGGAATTAAAACTAAATAATTTTATATAATTATCTTTAATTGCGCTATTGATAATTTTTCGCGATAAGCCGTAATAATTATAATTATGAATAAAAATATAAAATAATATAACAAAAAATATAAAAAATATTGACTTATGACTATTAAGTCATTATAATAAAAATATGCGATGAAAAATAGGAAAAAATAAAGACTGTATAAAAATAAAAATTAATAATGCATTATAAATTCAGGAAATAGGTAAGCAAATAGATAAAATAAAATCATGAAAATTAAAAGCTGCTTTAAAGTTGCCGATAGCAATAAATATTCGGTTAAAATCATACTAGTAATCTTATTTGCTGCTTTTTATTATACGGCGTCGTTTTTATCTCCTTTTGCCGCCAAAGATGCAGATGCTTTTTATCTTAAGCCGGTAGTGCATTCAGGCAGGCTGATTACATTAAGCGAAGCTTATATGCTTGCCGTTAACCGCAACGACACTATAAAAGCCGCAAAAGAAAGCTACTATCAGTCGTCTCTTTTAAAATGGTCAGCCGTAGGTATGGTTCTGCCTGATATTTCGCTTAAATATACCGACCAGAGAATGCATAAAAATTCGGCTCCTATTCCCGCCGGGTACACGCCGCTTATGGGAAATATATTTTTGTTCTTTTTTCCCAATTACCAGTATAGTTTTACGTTGAACGAACCTTTGTTTAACGTCGGCGCTATTCCGGCTTATATGGCCGCCGAAAATACGGAAAAGTCGTCCAAAATGTCTCTTAACGACGTTTCCGCAGGCACTCTTTACAGCGTAGCGGCTGATTATTATACCGTTTTAAACGATATAAGCTTAATAAAAGCAGACCGTAAAACGTTTAAAGAAGCAAAAGCCCATCTTGAACTTACTACCGCAAAACTAAACGCCGGACTTGCTATTATAACAGACCTTCTTCAGGCAAAATCCCAGTTTTATGCGGCTAAGCAGGAGCTTATAAGCGCTAAAAATAAGTTAAAATCGGATAAAGCGGCGCTTGCTTCCCTGCTCGGAGTAAGCCGCAATTTTGAAGTTGCTAAGCCGAAACAGCCTTTGTTTAAAAAAACCGGACTGCGCAGACTAATCGTTCTTGCATATAATAACAATCCGGGTTTGAAGTCCCTGAAATTTGCCCAAAAATCGGCGTCGGACCAGACGGCGTATTATGAATCCCAGTATATTCCAAAAATATCTTTTTCGGCTTCCTACAACGCTTTGTCGAACGATCACTTTATTCCGCAGGGTTCCACTAATTTTTGGACGGCGGGCGCTACCTTGACTATGCCTATATTTCAGGGTGCGAACAGGATTATTTCTATAGAAAAAACGCGTTCCGAAGCAAACCAGGCTATGTACGATAAGCTTCAGGCAAAGAGAAATCTTAAGGCTCAGGTAATATCTATGTTCTATAACGTAAAAAGCTTGAAATCGCAGGTCGGGACTCTTCGGCACGAAGAAAAATTTGCTTCTAAAAATTTTACTCTTGTAGAAGAAGAATTTAAAGCCGGAGTCGCTACAAGCGTCGACGTAGTTACGGCGCTTGCGGAACTTACGAGGGCGAGGCATAATCTTCTCTCGGCGAAACTCGATTATTACGAATCGGTTCTGGATTTAAAAAGACTTATCGGTTCTTTTAAAAGGAAACTTATAGATATGAAAATCGATAAATTAAATTAAATAATCAATTAAATAAATAACGAATAAATAATTAATCGGGTGATTCTGAATGAACGGAGAAAACGAAAAAATAGAAACGGCGCAAAACGCCGATTTAAAAGAAGCTGACAGTAAATTTACCAAAAAAAATATTATTACCGCTTCCATTATACTTTTAATCGCAATTATAGGCGGTATTTTCGTACTCAGATGGTATATTTTCGGACTTACCCACGTATATACCGAAGATGCGGAAGTGGACGGACATATAGTATCTATAAGCACTATAGTTCCGGGCAATATAAAAGCCGTTTACGTGCATAAAAACGAAATAGTCAAAAAAGGCGAGCTGATCGCCAGAATTAACGATTCGACGTACTATCCCGAAATGCTTCAGGCTAAAGAAAATTATAAACTTGCAAAGGCAAAACTATTCAGCGCCGGCGGAGCGGTAGCGCAATTTATAGGTAATTCCTACAATTCGTTCTATATTAACAGACTGTCTTATACGACCGCTTTGGCAAATCTCCATAAAGCCAAATTGTCGTATATACTTGCCAAAAAAAATTACCTTAGGGGACTTGCCCTTTTAAATAAACAGTTTATAACGAAAGAACAGTTCGATACCCTTAATACGCAGTATCTGATTTCAAGGCAGGCGCTTATATCTGCCGAGTCGGCGCTCGGAACCGCCAGAAGAAATTACGTAGAATCAAGGTATGTAAAGAGCGTGACTTACGCAAACAAGCTGACCACGCTTGTTCCTTTAAAAAAGGCGGTTAAAGTAGCTGAAGCAGCTTATAAAGTAGCTCTCGCCAATTACAAAAATACTTTTATCTATTCTCCTATAAACGGCTTGGTTACGGAAAAAATGTCTTACGCAGGAGAATATGTTACGCCCGGCACGCCTATAGTTATGGAAAATAATTTGAGGCGCGTCTGGGTTACCGCAAACGTAAAAGAAACCGTTATAGGAAACGTTAAAAAAGGCGACCCTGTTACGATTGCCGTAGATTCTTTTCCGGGAAAAGTTTTTAGGGGAACGGTTAAATTCGTCGGCTCGGTTACGACGTCTAAATTTGCTTTAATTCCTACTAATAATCCTTCGGGAACTTTTACCAAAGTAACCCACAGGCTTCCCGTAAGAATTCAGATATTAAACGATAAAAATCATCTTTTAAAGCCCGGCATGATGGTCGAAGTAACTATAAATACGGCTAATAAATCAGGAAGAAAATAAATACTTTTAGGAGACATCCGATATGAATATGAAAATTATTAAAAAAAATAATGCTATTTTTACTTATATACCGTATATATTTATAGTTTTTGCGTGCATGTTTGTTTTAAGCCCGATTTTATTTGCGCCTAAAGCTTACTCATATAATAATTTGCAGGGGAAATATCTTTTTCATTATTATAACTGCGACGATTGCCATTCCGTTAACGGCGTCGGCGGCAGCCTTGGACCGTCGCTTTCTAATTACGGGAATATGGTGCCGGATTTTAACTGGACGGTACGGCAGATTCAAAATCCCAATTCTCACTTTAAAAGAGGCGATAAAATAAGTATCCAAGGTAAAACTTATTACGTTATTATGCCGTCTTACAGCTATATACCTCAATATGAAGTAAACGAATTGGCTTCTTATTTGGAATCGTTGAAGAAATAACAAAATAAAATACGTCTATTTGTCCAAATTGCTTTCGGCGGTATTATTGTTTTTATTATTGCCGCCTGCGCCGCTGTTGCCGTTAATCATGCTGCTGATTATATCCGGATTCCCAATCTGCAGTCCGTTTTTAAATACGAGGTTGGTCCACGGATAAGTTAAATCTATATCGTATTCCGCAAACTTTTTAGCTATTTCAAAATTTATGTCGCTTATGACGTAATGCCTTCTTATAGGGGACTGTATCCAGACTATAAGCTCAAGGTCGAACGAAGACGAACCGAATCCGACGAACCACACTGAAGGTTTAGGCTCTCTCAAAACTTCGGCATTTTCATCGGCTATCTCAAGCAAAACTTTTTTTGCAAGGTCTAATTTCGATGCAGTTTCTTCAATTCCCAAGGGTATATGCAGCCTTATTTTAGGGTCTTTGTGCGACCAGTTTATAACGTTGGAGGTTATAAAATTAGAATTAGGGACTATTATAGATATATTATCCCTTGTCGTTATAGTCGTGCTTCTTGCCCTTATGTCGCTTACTATGCCGTCGTATCCGGCAACTTCGACGTACTCGCCTTCCTTTATAGGTTTTTCAAACAAAATAATGATGCCGGAAATGAAGTTGCTTATAATATTCTGCATTCCGAAGCCTATGCCGAGACCGATGACGCCGGCAAGAAAAGCCAACGAACTTAAGTTTATGCCTAAAACCTGAAATGCTATAAAAAAGCCTATTATTAAAATTATATATTTAATAAACCTGATTACGGTTTTTACGAACGATTTGTTTATGGTCCTGTTTTTTCTGAACTCTTTTTTGATAATATAAGCAAATAAAAACGCTATTAAATACGACGCCAGTATTATTATTAAGGATAGAATTATAGACAAAAGCCTTATTTTATTGCCGTCTATCGTATAAACTTTGTCCCTTAAAAATTCAAACATGATATAAATATTAATCCTGCTTATTATAAATTATAGTTATTTTTTTCTACCCGATATATTATAATATATAAATCAAAATTTAAAAACGGTAAAATAAGGATAATTTGTGACGGGGACAGAATTCAATTCTGTCCCCGTATTTAAAAAATAATAATGATAAAAAGAAGAAAAACGCGGACGATAAATATAGGCGGCGTCGCCGTAGGTTCCGAATCGCCGGTCAGCGTCCAGTCGATGACTAATACGCTTACCGAGGATTCCGCCGCTACCGTAAAGCAGATAAAAAATTTAGAAAGCTATAACTGCGAAATAGTCAGGGTATCGGTAAATACTGATTTGGCCGCAGAGTCCTTAAAGGAAATCGTAAAAAACGTAAAAGTTCCTATAATAGCGGATATTCATTTCGACCACAGGCTTGCGCTTGCATCGCTCAAAGCCGGAGCCGCAGGTTTAAGGATAAATCCCGGAAATATAGGCGGCAGGCAAAAAGTGAAAGAGGTTGTAAGCGCCTGCAAAGACAAAAACGTGCCGATAAGAATAGGCGTTAATTCAGGGTCTTTAGAAAAAGGCGTTCTGGATAAAAACGGAGGAGATTTTGCCGCCGCAATGGTCGAAAGCGGTTTGAAACACATTAAAATATTGGAAGACGAATCTTTTTACGATATTAAAATTTCTTTAAAATCGACGGACGTTTTAACGACGGTAAGAGGGTATAAACTTTTAGCCGAAAAGGTGGATTATCCTTTTCATATAGGCATAACCGAAGCGGGAACGGTATTTTCAGGAGCAATAAAATCGGGAGTAGGACTCGGCATACTGCTTTATGAAGGGTTGGGAGACACGATAAGGGTTTCGCTCAGCGACGACCCCGTTATGGAGGTTATTGCCGGTTATAATATACTCAGGGATTTAGGTTTAAGGCGAGGCGGAGTTCAGCTTATGTCCTGTCCTACGTGTGCCAGAACGGAAATAGACATAGTAAATATAGCTAAAAAATTCGAAAAGATTTCTGCTAAAATAAAGTCCGATATAAAGGTAGCGATAATGGGGTGCGTAGTAAACGGACCCGGCGAATCCAAACATGCCGACGCCGGCATTGCCGGAGGCAGGGAAAAGTCGGTTTTGTTTTCTAAAGGAAAGGTTATAGGAAAATTCGATAATAAAGAAATATTAAAGGCGTTAATAAGCCAAATAGAAAGTATAACGGGCGAAAAAATAGATTATAAATAAATATTAAATATAAAGGAGTTTATAGTGCGATATTCAAATTTTTTTATTCCTTCTTTAAAAGAAGATCCGAAAGAAGCCGTTCTTAAAAGCCACAAACTGCTGTTAAGGGCGGGTTACGTAAGGCAGCTGTCCGGCGGAATATACACGTATCTTCCTCTAGGCTTAAAGAGCCTCCGCAAGTTAGAAGAAATAATAAGGCAGGAGATGAATTCGGCGGGTGCCGTAGAACTTTCCATGCCTTTCGTTCAGCCGCTGGAAATCTGGAAAGAGTCGGGAAGGGACGAAGATTACGGCAAAGAACTTCTTCGTTTTAAAGACAGGCAGGACAGAGACTTTTGCTTAGCTCCTACTTACGAAGAGGTCATTACGGATTTAGTTAAGAAAAACGTAAGGTCATACAAGGAACTTCCTTTAACTCTTTATCAGATTCATCTTAAATTCAGGGACGAGATGCGTCCGAGATTCGGTCTTATGCGCGCAAAAGAGTTTATTATGAAGGACGCTTACAGTTTCGATACCGACGAAAAAGGATTGGACGAAAGCTATAAAAAAATGAAGCATGCGTATGAAAATATATTCAAAAGATTAGGATTCGATTTTAAATTTATTAAAGCCGAGGCGGGTGAAATCGGAGGAAATTATTCCGAAGAGCTGATGGTTTTTTCCGAATACGGAGAAGATAAAATAGTAATATGCAATAACTGCGGCTATGCGGCTTCAATCGACGAAGCCGAATCCGTTTCCGATTATAACGGTCCGCTTGATTCGTGCAGGCAGCCGAGAATGACCAAGCTTTCCACGCCTGATAAAAAATCGGTGGAAGAGGTAGCGGAATACCTTAAAGTGGATAAAACCTGTTTTGCCAAAACAATAATATATGAATCGGAAATAGGCTTTATTGCGGCATTAGTAAGGGGCGACAGGGAAATAAACGAACGCAAGTTAAAGAAAGCGGTAAAAATTAAAAATCTGTTTCTTGCAAAAGAGCAGGACGTCGAAAAAATAACCGGAGCGCCTTGCGGCTTTGCAGGTCCTTTCGGTTTAAAAAAGCAAAGCGGCGAGACAGGCAATACCGGTAATGGCGATGAGGATTTAAATGCATGCGCAGACGGCAACATACTTATAGTAATAGACGAAGAGATTAAAAATTCGGAATACTGGATCACCGGCGCCAACGAAAAAGACCGGCATATGGCAAACGTTAAACCCGGACGAGATTTTAATTTCGATATAGCCGCGGATATAAGAAGCGTGCAGGCAGGCGATAAGTGCGTAAAATGCCAGGGAATATTAGACGTAAAAAATGCTATAGAACTCGGTCATATATTTAAACTCGGAGAAAAATATTCAAAAGCTTTAAACGCAAAATTTCTCGACGAAAAAGGCGAATCTAAATATTTCGTCATGGGCTGTTACGGAATAGGCGTCGGCAGAACTTTACAGACCCTCATCGAAGTATTCTCCGACGAAAACGGTATTAATCTCCCCGTTTCTATAAGCCCTTTTGCGTTAGCCGTCGTTAATCTTAACGTTAACGACGAAAAGATTACCGGAATTTCCGAAAAAATTTATAAGGATTTAACCTCTATGGGAGCCGACGTCCTTTACGACGACAGAAAACTGTCCGCCGGCATTAAACTCAAGGATATCGACCTCATCGGAATTCCTTTTAAAGTAGTCATAGGAAATAGAACCGTTAAAGAAAGCAGATACGAACTCGAAATAAAAAAAGACTCCTCAAAAGAAACCTTCGACAGTCTCGACGCTTTGTACTCAAGAATCAAGGAACTTATTTTTTGATATCTTTATTAATAGCTTGTATATTTTAGAAATAATTTAATATATGAAAAAATATAGCGTAGTATTCGCAACCGATAAAAATTATATTCAGCATTTAGCGGTAGCGCTGGCTTCATTGTTAGAAAACAATAAATCTATGAAATTTATTGTTTATATTATATCTGAAGAGTCACAGATAGATGAAAATAATTTCAAAAAATTAAAATTAATTACAGAAAAATATGATGCGGAAATAAACCAAATTTTAATAAAAAATGAAATATTTGATAAAATGATAACTGGTTACCATTTTACAAAAGCTACATATTACAGATTTATGATACCTGATTTTATTGAGGATGATAAGGTTTTGTATCTTGATTGCGATTTAGCGGTAAACGGCTCTATTGAGGAATTATTTAATTTAGAATTCGGAGATAATTATATTGCGGCAGTATGTGATCCTTACGCTGATATTACGAGAAATAAATCATTGCATATGAATCCGGATACCGAACATTTCAATGGTGGTGTTATTTTATTAAATAATAAACTATGGAAACGCGATAATATTTCTGAAAAAGCAATTGAATTTATAAATAAAAATCCAGATATAATAAAATTTCCCGACCAAGACGGACTAAATAGCGTAATTAACGGAAAATGGCTGAAATTACCCATGGCATATAATGTTTTACCGTTTATTTTCCGTAAATATTTTTTTAGAAAAAACCAATGCAAATGCTCTTTGCAAGACATATTGGAAGCAAAGAATAATCCAATCATAATGCACTATGCAACAGGATTAAACCTTCGAGCTTTTGTAATACCCATCCATATAAATATTTATACTGGAAATATCTCAAAATGACGCCGTTCAAAAAATATTTACCGGAAGATTTAACCGTTGTTAATATTATAAAATTTTTATTACCAAATCTTAAAATATATATAAAAAGAAATATTAAGCTGATGAAAAAAAATAAAGTCGTCACAGATAAAATAACATAGGATGTGTCAGATTTAGGTGTAGTATAAACAAAAAAGCCTAAAAAGACGTGAAACTTTTTGTCTTTTTAGGCTTAAAATATCTCAAAACTCAAAACTTAAAAATTAATTCAGGCGAACCGCCCGAATTTATGCTCAGCCGAAACCGCTGCTATATCCGCCGCTTCCGCACGAACCGCCGGACGATCCATACCCGGAATCGTATCCGCTGCCGCAGCTGCTGAATGAGCTGACTCTTTTGACCGGTTTTTCTGCGCCGCATATCGGACATTTTATATCCTCCGCTTTATCGCTGAGTCTCTGATAAACTTCAAATATTTTTCCGCATTTTTTACATTCATATTCGTATATAGGCATAATAGCTCTTTTCCTCCTTTTATAACTTTTTAATGCGTCGTATTTTATTTTAATTAATCCTAATCTTATTAATATTATATCATATTTATAACGCTATCGCGAGTATATCTTTGAAATAATTATGCTGCATATTTTACAGCGTTCCGGTGACGAGTTTTATATAATATTTATCGGTATTGAGCTTGAATAACGTGTTTAGATAATTTAATTTAGCGGCCTTATATTCGTCGAGCGTCCTGTCTAAATTAATTAAGGTCGTCATGCCTGCTTTGTACCTGTTAGTCGTAATTCTAAGCGTCTGCTTGGCATTTAATGCGGCAAGCTTGGCGACGTCGGCGTTAAGCAAGTCTGTTTTATACTGCAAATATGCTTGTCTAACCTGCATTTTAATTTTGTCCTTTAAAAGCCCCTGGTATTCAAGCATCGTGTTGTATGAACTTTTAGATTTCTGCAAATTATTATAGTCGTAAAGCCCGGAAAAAATATTAAAATGCAGCATGACGGTAAAAGCATAGCTGTAGGAATCGTCCGGATGTATAGCCGGTCCGTTGCTGAAATAATCGTATCCGGCCATTAACTTGGGCAAAAATTTACCGTAAGCAGATTTGACGCCCAATTCCATATTTTTTTTGTTAAGCAGAAGCGCTTTATAATCCGGTCTTTTTCTAAATGCCGTTTTTTGCATAGATGAAATACTAACTGTTTTTCTTAACGGACTATTTTTTAGTTTGCTTGTAATTGCGTAGTTAGAATTTATAGGAAGCCCTATCGTTATATTTAAAAAGTATTTTGCCAGCCTGTAATTTTTTTCGGCGGACGCGAGTTTTTCTTTCATTTTTGCAACTTCTACTTTTGCCCTTAATACGTCGGAAGATACCACCTGTCCGGCTTTAAATAAATTTTCGGAAAGCGTTTTATAATTTTCTGCCGTTTTCAGCATGCTTTTCATCAGGTTGACGTATTTTTTAGCCAGTATAACGGAATAATATGCCTTTGCTACGCCGTATAAAACTTTCTGCTTAGTTTCGCTTAATCCTTTTTTTACAGACTGCATATGAAGTTGAGCCCTTTTATATCCAAAGTATATTTCTCCGCCCATAAATATCGGCTGTTCTATTGAAAACTCCGATTCGAAATTATGTATAATCCCCGGATTATTTAAAAAACTTGGACTGAAATACGATTGAACGTTCTGATTGGTCAATATTCTCTGATTCAGAACGTTTCCGAAAGCATATAAAGGGTTATCGGTGTTCATATAAATTTCGTCGAAATTAATTTTTGGAAAAAAACCGCTCATAGCTTCATTTTTCTCATATCCGGCGCCGTTAAGTTTAATTTTTTCCAATCTTAGCATTTTGTTGTATTTTAACGCATATATAAACGCCTGATTTATTGATATATTCGGTTCAATAGCCGCTTTAAAAGCAAATGCGCTTTTTGAAAATTTTGACGGCATTAACGGCAGAAGCAGTGCAGCCGACAAAAATACCGTAAAAATAACCTTTTTGCTTTTATATATTTTATTCATATTCATATATATTAATAATTATATATTTATCGTATTAAGAATTGTATATATTAGTTTTATTTTTTATTTTATTTAGGTAAATTTAATAATATAGATTTTTCTTTTTTTGGAATGTTTTTGTCGTGATTGCCGAATTCTTTTAAGTCTTTAAATATTTTTTCTATTCTTTTGTCGTTAAGTTCGTAGCACATCATGACGCCGTCCCTCTTGCAGCTTACTATGCCTTTGTTTTTAAGGGATATAAGGTGCTGAGAAACCGTAGCCTGAGAAATTCTCAAAGATTCCCATATATTTTTAACGCAGGATTTATTGCTTACCAGAACCTCAATTATTTTAAGTCTTATAGGGTGTCCGAGCGTTTTTAGAAGTTCGGCTTCGGTTTTATATTCTTCCCCGATATTAATTTCATTCATAATAGTTTTGCGCTGATACCCTTAAAATTAATTGCATAGAAATATTTATATATACATATATATAATATTCTTTTTTTATTATAATTAATTTTACCGATTATGTCAATAAAAATTGACAAATAGAGGCTCCCGCATAATTTCGGGAGCCGTAGAGAATTTGGCGGTTTGCCTTTAGGCTTTCGTTTGTGCTTTCGGCGGTTTAAAAAATTAAAAAGCAAGATGGATTTGCGAGTTAGCCGCATATTCCATAAAAGTAGCGGCGCCGGCATATTCTAATCCGTCTATCATATCTTCCTTTTTGAAACCGAAAAGATCCATAGTCATCTGGCATGCAATAAGCCTTACTCCTGTTTCCTGGCATAACGATATAAGTTCGGGAACCGATGCCACGCCGTTTTTCTTAATCATGGATTTCATCATAGAAGTAGCCATTGCCGTCATGCCCGGGAGCGCGCCAATAATATTAGGAACCGGCATAGGCATAGCAGGATTTCCAAGCGGAGCGACTTTTAAAGAATCTCCCGCATCTTTTTTGAGTATCTGCAATCCGTAAAACGTGAAAAATATTGCAGATTCGATATCAAGCGTTGCCGCCGTGGACGCGAGAATCAGCGGAGGGTATGCCATATCCAGCGTTCCGTGAATAGAAATGATAGCCATTTTTGTTTGATCAGCCATTTTTTTTCTCCTTAAATTAAACGTTAAAATTGATT
Organism: bacterium; assembly: GCA_021794335.1. Next base: position 16,610 of record JAJYQZ010000330.1, on the reverse strand, counting down.
TTAAGTTCTAAACCATAATTAAAAATTAAATACGACGAGCGTTCATGAATATATAAAACAAAAAGGCCGATGTTTTTAAATTTACCATTTTTTAAAATAAATGGCAAGAAAATCTTTTTTACGTTAACATAAAAAAAATTTAATTGTTTACGGTTTATTTTAATAAAAACGAGGGTTTTAGAGTTAAAAAAGAGGAAAAAATAGCGAAATTTGACTTTTATATTTCATTTATGGTATATTTTTAATATAAAATAGTTTAAAACTATTTATTTATGTATAAAATATGTATTTTTTAGATGAATTTTATTGATTTTGGAGTAAATTTTGAAAAAAATTATAAAATTATTTTTGAAATTAAAAAACAGCTTAAGAAATTTAATAGCCGAAATAAAATTTAAATATTTTTTGCCCTATTTTTTGCTTCTTTCGGTTCTTATTTCCGCGGCTTTTTTATCTTATTTTTATGTTATGCCAATGTATTACGGCTACATGAAAGAACGGCAGGACGTGAAGCTTCTTAAGCAAAAAATACGCATTGATTACGAAAAAATAAGGGTTTTTAAGATTATTAAATCGTTTAATTCCGGACTGCCGGTATCCGAAGAAAAGAAGGTCTCGAACCTTATTTTTAACTTAGGGGAAAAATATAAAATAAATCCGGCTCTTATTTTGGCGGTTATCAGGGTCGAAAGTTCTTTTAATAATTTTTCTTATTCAGACGTCGGCGCCGTCGGACTTATGCAGATTAAGCCGATAACCGGACTTTATTTAATCAAGAAATACGGAATAAAATCTAAAAAGTATAATTATAATACTAAATATATAGAATATCTTCCGGTAAATTATTTATACAATCCTTCTTTAAATATTAAAATAGGTGCAAGATATTTATTGAGCCTGCTATACGAGTTTAAAAATTTAAAGCTTGCCCTTTTTGCTTACAACGTCGGTCCTACTTTAGCTTATCGGACTTTAAGTTTTACGAAAACCGAAAACGGAAAAATTAAATTTAAACTTAATGCCGATGAAAGCACCAACCGCCTGTTTTCGGATTTCTATTACGGGTATTATAAAAGAGTTAAGAAGTATTTTGCTATTTATAATAAAGATATTTTTGAAAGCAAAAAAATAAATATAAAGGATTAATTAAATAAATTGAGAGCCGTTATTTTTTACGTATTTCAATGATTTAACAAAAGATACCGTAAGTATAAATAAAATTATAAAAATAACCAAAAAGAATCCTACTCCGAGATTGTGGAGGTTGTGAACCTTTATCGGAGTTATAAAACCCCACTGTATAAGTTTCGGAAAAGTTAATTCCATTATCGCCGCAAGAACGAATGCCAATCCGCCCCAAAAAAGAGTCATGCCGGACGTTCTTCTCGCGATGTACTGAATGCCTTTTTTGGGGATTTTAAGTTTTTCCATAAACCTTCCCGCAAACATGCCTATTATTATCTGCGTCGCCATAGTTCCGAGGCCGAACAGAAGTCCAGGCAGAAAACCCGTATATTCGTTGGGCATTTTCGGAGCGAGAACGGTATAAACTATTATCGCAAATGCTCCCGTTCCCCATCCGGCGATAAATCCATGCAAAAGAACCATATATATAGGGATGGGCTTTGATTTCCCGTCGGGACTATCGGAATGTTCTTCTTTTAATGTTTTAATTTTTAAAAACCGTATAAATATTTTTTCCAATTTTTCGAATAACTCAAAATTTTCGCCGAGCCCGATTACGTATGCGCCGGCAAACGACATAACTATTCCTACAAATATATATACGACCGGAATTACGTCCGGTTTGGTTAAAATTTTTCCAAGCGCAAAATATGCAAGTTCGGACGCGACTGCCCTCTGAAACGTAAATGCAAGCGAAAAAAGGAGCCCGGTTTTGAATCCTCCTTTAGTGCTGTAACTGCCTATCGAATAACTGAAAGTAATAGGCCATGTATGCTCGTCGGGGGTAAATCCGTGTACTATCCCAAGAAGAAAAGCGGTAAGCAAAATAGAGAATAAAGACGTAAAATTTTGCGGATTATAAAGATTTATCATAGTAAATATTTTATATTTTTATGTTATTTTTGTAAAGATAGGGAAAAGACGTCGGATAACCAAATAAATAAAGGGACAGAATTCAATTCTGTCCCCGTCGCAAATTAAAATTTCGTAATTTGCGGGGCATTCTTTTATCTGATATAATCATTCTGAGCAATGCTTAACTTAATTAAAACGTAAAATTTAAAAATTGTTAAAAAAGTAAGATGATAAATATATACGGTAAAAAAGTTAAAATCGTAGCTACGTTAGGACCTGCCAGCGACGGAAAGAAGATGATAGAAAAGCTCATAAAAAACGGAGCGGACGTAATAAGGCTGAATTTTTCCCATGGAAACGAAAATTACTTTGCCGAAGCGATTAAAAAAATAAGGTCGGTATCCGAAAATACCGCAATTTTAGTAGATTTGCCCGGACCTAAAATAAGAACCGGAAAATTAAATAAAGATTCAATCTATCTGCAAAAAGGCGGAACCGTAATTTTAACGAATAACTATACCGTTTCCGACGAAAGGAAAATTTATATAGATTACCCTTATCTATGCGAGGATATAAAGCAGAAAAATTCGGTGTATATAGACGACGGCAAAATAAAGCTGAAAATTATAAAAAAGATAAATCGGAACGAACTTGAAGCCGAAATCCTTACGAAAGGCGTTCTAAAAGCGGAAAAGGGAATAAATTTTCCCGATTCGAGGCTTAGCATTCCGTCCGTTACGGAAAACGATAAAAAATTTTTAAAATTCGGAGCCGAACAAGGCGCAGATATGTTTGCCGTCTCTTTCGTAAGAACCTCCGAAGATATAATCTCTGTAAAAAATCTGCTTCAAGCCGAATATCCGTCAAGGAAATTTTTAATAGTAGCCAAGATAGAAAAAATAGAAGCCGTTAAAAATATCGAGAAAATAGCGGCCGCCGCAGATGCTTTAATGGTGGCGAGGGGAGACCTTGGAGTAGAAGCTCCCGTAGAAAATATACCTATAGAACAAAAGAGGATTATATACGTTGCCAATCTCTATAAAAAACCGGTTATAACGGCTACGCAGATGCTTTTGTCGATGGTTGAAAACGAATCGCCGACGAGAGCCGAGGTTACCGATATTTCAAATGCTATTTTTGACGGAACGGATGCCGTAATGCTTTCCGAAGAAACGGCTATAGGAAAATATCCGGACGAAGCGGTTGCTTATATGTCGAAGATTATAAAGGCTACAGAGAAAAGTCCGATGTTTTCGGGAGGCGGTTATAAATCCCGTCCGGCTTACGGGTGTGGCGGCGGCATAGGCATCGGATATTTAGAACGCCGCAGTATAGAGTCCGACGATAAGATTAAAATTAAAAGAAACGTAAGCGATATTTCCGATATAATCGCCGAAACGGCATCGACGGCATCGGAGTTATTAAATAATTGCATTATAGCGGCAATAACCAGGTCGGGTTACACCGCCAATTTAATATCGTCATTTAAACCTGCGGTTCCCGTTGTAGCAGTAGTGCCGGATGATTCCGCAAAAAGAAGGTTGTCGTTGAACTACGGTGTTTCCTGCATAACTATGAAAAATATAGCCGATAAAAATATAGACTTGCAGGACGTAATAGATTTAATTAAATATGAAATTAAAAAATCCGGACATAAATGCCCCGATTACGCCGTGCTTACCGGCGGCGTTCCTATAGGCGAGCCGGGTTCTACAGATTTTATCAAAATAATTAAACTGAGAGCGGATTAATAAACATGGTATAGCCGAATAACGGCAGTTGTTATATTGCTGATAGTTATTGCTTGAATAAAAATTTTTATAATGTTATATTATTAATACATTAATAATCATTTAATTAAAGTTTTGTTTCATTTTCAAGGAGAGATGGCCGAGTAGGTCGAAGGCGTTCGCCTGCTAAGCGAATGTATGTCCTAAAAGATGTACCGAGGGTTCGAAACGAAGTACAGCGCAGCTCATCCCTCTCTCTCCGCCCTCAACGCTTTTAAGCTTTTATTAAATCTTATATAGCCGTATTACCGCTTGAATAAAAAACTCTATAATGTTATATTATTATATTATTTATTATTCCGATTAATTTTCAAGGAGAGATGGCCGAGTAGGTCGAAGGCGTTCGCCTGCTAAGCGAATGTATGTCCTAAAAGATGTACCGAGGGTTCGAATCCCTCTCTCTCCGCCATTTAACAACGGTATTCATTAAACCCTTTCAAACTCTTCAGCTATTCTTTCTTTCAAGCCGGAATTCCTTATTTCTTCTTTGGAATTCATCGCTATGCCGAAAGCTTTATAGGTTCCGAAAATAACTACGTTTTTCTTTCCTCTGGTAATTGCGGTATACAGCAGATTTTTTTTCAGCATCATAAAGTGCGACTGATGGAACAGCACTATGACGTTATTGAATTCGCTGCCTTGCGCTTTATGTATGGAAAGGGCGTATGCCGGCATTATATTTTCGTAAACGTCTAAAAAATCGTATTTTACTATTCTGTTTTTATCTTTATCTTCTATGTCTATATTTTTATTTCCCCCTTTCCCTCCCCCCTTTCCCTCCCCCTCAGCTTTATCATTTAAAATTCTGTTTTTTTTTACGGAATTATCGGAAAAATCTACCGAAACGGTTTTTTCTTCATGGTCTATATTTATTATATAGCCGGTGTCTCCGTTAAATACTTCAAGATCGTAATTATTCTTTTTTTGTATAACCTTATCGTACATTTTAAACTGAATTCCGCTGCATATGAAAGAACCGTTTCGGCTTCCGGCTGCAGCATTTAAATTAGCCGCCGCCGCCGAAAGCGGATTTGGATTAAACGTCTCCTGAATAATCCTGTTTAAATTGTTGTATCCTAATATTCCTTTTCTCATAGGGGTTAAAACCTGAATGTCGTCGAAATCGAAAGAATTTATTTTATTCCCCGCCGACAATCTTTTTGACGCTATTTTTTTTATAAATTCTTCAAAGTCTTTTAACAGTTCGTCTTTTCCGGTTTGAGCCGTATCGTATTCCTTTCTGTACTTTATAATAAATTCTTTTTTGCCGTCCTCACGTTTTCCGGTTATAAATTTTTTGTTATTCAGCAGATTATGCGCATTTAAATTTATCAAGCCGCCTTCGTTCTGTCTGAAAACTTTATTTAAAAACGTTACCGGAAAAAATTTTTCGGTTTTGATTATATCTCTTAGCACGTCGCCCGGACTGACGGACGGTATCTGGTTAACGTCTCCTACCAAAACAAGCACGGCATCGTCCTTTACGGCTTTTAAAAGTTTGTAAAAAATAATTATATCGACCATACTCATTTCGTCTATTACTATTAAATCATGCGGAAGTTTATTCGTTTCATTGTATAAAAAGACGGACTCGCCGGTATTTCTGTCGAATTGAGCCTTAAGGAGCCTGTGTATGGTGGAAATAGCTATATTTTCTTTGCTTAAATTACCGGATTCAATGATATCGGAAAGCCTTTGTGCCGCTTTTCCGGACAATGAAATTAGAGCAATCTTTTTGTCTGCGTATAAACCTGCTATAGTTTTTATGACAGTAGATTTTCCGGTACCCGGTCCGCCGGATATTACGGAAATTTTATAATTTAATGCATTCTGCACGGCGTTTTTTTGTTCGTCCGTCAAAGATATAGAATCTTTTTCCGAAAGTTTATCTGCCGTCCCTTTGTTAAATTTTACCGCAGACGAGCCGGATATTCTTTTAAGTTCTTTAGCGACGCCTATTTCACTGAAATAATAAACCGGCAGGTAGATTTTTGCTTTATTGATATCATAATTACCGTAATTATACTGAATATTATAATCATTGCCGCTATTAATATCTGTATTATTTTTATTATTTCTTTTATCATTATCGTTATCGGGCGATAAGCCGATAATTAATTTTTTTTCTTTAACCAAATCGTCGATATAAGTTTTTAGTATCTCGCCGCTAAGAGAAATAAGCGTATTATCCGTTTCGGTATTATCGGGGCTTTTAAGTTTATCGGGTTTATCCGAATCAATTCCGTCGTTTTCTGTTATTATTTCGTTTATTCCCTTTTTAATATCTTTATAATAAACGAAACAGTTTCCCGACTGTTCGCATAATTGCCCGATAACATATTTTACGGCTTCTTTTATTCTGTTCGGGTCGTCTTTTTTAATGCCTAATTTTTCCGCCATAATATCGGCTTTTTTAAAACCTATGCCTTTTATTTCGGTAAATAGATAAGGATTTTCTTTTGCTACGGCGATAGATTTTTCCTGAAACTGGCTGTATATGGACTTAATTTGATAATCGCTGAACTGATACGGTTTAAAAAACATTATCGCTTTTCTTAATCCGTAGCTTTCTTTCAAGCCTTCTATTATGATTGAAAGTTTTATTTTGCCTATCCCTCCGACTTCCCTTAATCTTTCGGGCTCGCCGTCTATTATCTCTAACGTTTTTTCCTTGAATTTTTCATAAATTTGATTTGCCAAAACCCTGCCTATGCCTTTAAATATATTTGAAGAAAGATAATCTATTACTGCCGTTTTGCTGTTTGCGAGGGATATTTCGTATTCGCTGAAGTTAAACTGGTATCCGTATTTTTTATGATGGACGAATTCGCCTTTAAGCTTTATTTTTGAATCCGGTATCGGTTTATCGAATATGCTTCCGGATGCGGTTATAAATCTGCCGGACGAAAAAATATTTAAGATAGTAAAACCGTTTTCCTGATTTTGAAATATAATTTTTTTTATTATGCCGTTTATTACGCTAATATCGGCGGTATTTTTAACGCTGCCGGAATTGCTGCCGCCGGCAAAATTTTTGCTGTCGTCCGTGTTGCCGGAAGCGTTACCGTTTTTTGCTTTATCTGCCGTAACCGAATCAGTCATATGAATTATTAATTATAAATTATTAAATATTAAATAGAGATAGATTTAAAAGGACGGTATAAATTAACGAAAAAATCAGAATAAAAATAATCTAAGATATAATCCGAGCAGAGTTACAAACAGCACCGGCAGAGTAATAATAAAACCTACCTTCATATAATAGCCCCACGTAATTTTAATGCCTTTTCTTTCCAATACGTTAAGCCATAACAGCGTAGCCAGCGAACCTATCGGAGTCAGCTTGGGGCCTAAATCGCATCCTATTACGTTTGCATATACGGAAGGTTTAAGCATTACGGCCTTTAAGTTCGCCGAATGAATAGCAAGGGAATTTATCATTACGGTCGGCATATTGTTCATTACCGACGATATAAAAGCCGCAAGATATCCGGTATAAATCGTAAGGGCGAATCCGCCGAAACCGGCAATATACGAAATAGATTTTCCAAGAAGAAAAGTGAGTCCCGCGTTTTTAAGCCCGAAAACCACAAGATACATTCCGAGAGAAAATACGACTATATTCCACGGAGCGTTTTTGAATACGGTTTTTAAATTAACTGCAGGGCTTTTAAATCCGAGCAGAACGAACAAAAGGGCAAACGTTACCGCAAAAGCCGAAACCGGCAGATTTAAAAATTCGCTTAAAAAATATCCGCCGAGAAGCAGCGCTAAAATCAAAAATGAAAATTTAAACATCGAACGGTCTTTAATGGCTTCTCTTGGGTTTTTCAAGAGATTAACGTCGTAACTTTTAGGAATATCTTTCCTGAAATATAAAAACAAAACGATTACCGATATTGCAATCGAAAATATATCCGGCAGATACATATCTATAAAATAGGTAAAAAAACCTAAATTAAAATAGTCCGCCGAAACAATATTTACCAAATTTGAAATCTTAAAGGGAATACTTGCCGCGTCCGCAATAAATCCTCCCGCCATAATAAACGGCAGCATATTTTTTCTCTCGAATTTGAGAGCCTTCATCTTTTCGTAAATTATAGGAGTTATAATCAATGCCGCCCCGTCGTTTGCGAAAAGAGCCGAAACTAAAGCCCCGAGCAGAATAACGTAAACAAACATTTTTCTTCCGCTGCCGCCCGCAAGCCTCGCAATATGAAGCGCCGCCCATTCAAAAAATCCTATTTCGTCCAAAATTATAGAAATTATAATTATGGCGACAAAAGTAAAAGTCGCGTCCCAGACTATATCGAATACTTTTATTACGTCTTTTAAAACTATTACGTTAAAAATCAGCGCCAGAAGCGCCCCTATGACGGCGCTCCAGCCTATGCCGATATTGTAAGGCTTTTTTATGATAAGAAAAAGCGTAAATAAAAATATTATGACCGACGTAACTATTAAATAACCGTAAAAGTGCATAAACTCAGAAACTCCTTATATTTATTTTAGCGAAATTAAGTATATTTAACATAGATAATCGTAATAATTATACAATATTTTGCAATATTATGATTATTTATATCTATAAATTATAGTACAATTTTAAGAATTTAAGAATAAAAATAAAGCAAGTTTTATTGACTTTTTTTAAATAAAGAGAGTATAATTAAAAAATAAACCAATCTGTTTACGCAGCATCATTTTTATTTTTCGGGACGTGGCGCAGCTCGGTAGCGCACCTGCATGGGGTGCAGGGGGTCGCAGGTTCAAATCCTGTCGTCCCGACCATTCATTTAAGCGAAAACATATTAATCAAAGAAATAAAAATTAAGAGTTAAAATATTCGTAATATTTATCATTAGATAATTTATCCACTTAGATATTTCGGAATTAAATTTAAGTCAGCGAGATTTTACTCGGAATAGCCGCGGATAATTTCTTGGGCGGTTAAATCGTATTTATTATGGACTGACTCGACGTTTCCGCTGCTTGCATATTCGTCTATTTTCGCAAATACGGCGGTTTTATAAAAAGCCGCAAAAATAGAAAGGTAAAAACCTCTCCAACCGTCCAAGTAACCTTTTCTGCTAATATATTTATTAAAAAAAGTTTTTGCGGCTATAAATAAAACATACGGCTTGCCGCGGCGCTTTCTAAGAGGCTTATTGTTTTCGTCAAGCTCGTTGACCTGAGCCGCCTCTATAGACGTATAGCGGTTAAGTTTTTCCAGAAAAGATGCAATGCAGTCGGATTCGAAATGTACTATACCCGTTTTTATATCTTTATAGCTAAGGTCTGTTATTACGGCATCGTCCGCAGGAACCAAAAACCTGTGAATTCTTGGACGTATGCTCAGCTTGCTTTTTTTAAAGAAACGCAGCTGGAAATTTTCGGGTCCGTATCCGGTATGCTTAATTAATTCCCCGAATAAATAGTTCAGCCTCGGCATGCGGACTGCGTCGCATCTGTTTTCTTCGGCTATTTTAATCAAAATTAAACTGAGATCTTTCGGTATCAATTCATCTGCATCGACAAGCAAAACCCATTCGTTCTGCGTCCTGTCGAGCGCAAACTGCCTTGCAGGCTCCGAATAGCCTGCTCTTTCAAAATAATATATATTTTTAGTATATTTTTTTGCTATCTCTACCGTTGCATCGTCGCTGTGCATATCGACTATTACTACGTCGTTTGCCCACTCCACCGTCTTAAGGCATTTTTCGATATTTTTTTCTTCGTTCAGGGTATTTATTATTACGGATATTTTGTGTTTTTCTTTTATCATCTGGGGACTCCAAGTATTATATTAATAAAATATTTTTTTAATATAGCTGAAAATTTGATTTAATGAAGGTTTTGCGTAAAGCAGAGGTTTGCCGTAAGCATTTTTCTCGTTTTCAAAAAGAACAGACAGAACTTCAGGGTTAAAATTACTCGGACGCGTTTGAAAATAACCGACGGGAATACAGCCTGCATGCCAAGCTTCTGGAACTTTTTCTGTTTCATAGCCGTAACCGAGCGAATTTTCGGCGCAAAAACAATATTTATATTGTTTTAACAGTTCAAATTTGCTTCCTTCCCATTTTTGTCCGGCAGAACCGTAAATATCGACCGGTTTAATTTTTTTTAAATTTTCTATAACGTTATTTCTTGGAAATCTCAAATGTCCCGCCATTACGCAAACGGCGTCTTTCCTGCTGCCGTTATCGCCGCGTAAAGGATTTACAAGTTTTTCTGCAGACAGAGGTTCGCCGAATCTGGAATAATATTCTTCCGGCATGGAAAATTCTTCGTATTTTATAAAGTTGTACCAGTAGGGAAATCGGCATCCTGCGGGATCGGCTATTTCCGGCCATGAAGTCAATCTGGGAATATCGTACTTTATCAATAACTGCCCGAACCAATTCCAATATGCGGAATCCAGATTTTCGTGCGAAACTCCTAAAATCTTTTTATTCTTAGGTATTCCGAAGAATAAATTGAAATTATTTTTATCGTTATCGTACGATTTTATCCAGCGGTTTAATGTTTTTAATATGGATTTGTGCTTTGAGAAATTATACAGTAAAACAAGGTCTGCTTCTTTTATGCCGGATATTTTGACTTCTTCGCTTAAAGCCTTTTCTATTATTTTTAGTAACAATAATTCGTTTTTGTCTTTAATAATTTTCCAGCAGTTCTTAATATGTACTTTTATCATCTTGCGCCGATTTTAATTTAATTATAAATTTAAATTAATTTTATAAACATTATATAATGGTTGTAAAGCTGTTTTTTGTTTAAGATTAAAAATGAGAAAGATTTATAAATTTCATTTTTAAATTATAGACCCTTTTTAAGTGAAAATAAACTTAAAAAATAATAATGTCAAGGCAAAGTAGAAATGTCCGCTTAAAAAATAATAATCGGCTCTATCTAAAATTTAACAAAATTAAAAATTAATTTTTAATAAACTTACAATAAAATACCTTTATTATTTTAAATATATGTTGTAAAATTTAATATAAATATATAAAAAATTAATTATGGGAAAAAAATACGCCATAATTATTTTATTTTATAACAGCATAACAAAATCAAAATCAAAAAGCGCGGCGTGAAGGGAGGTAAATTTATGAGCAGTTCGTTTAAGTCCGGCGAAAAAAAGACCGATCGTATTAAATCAAACGGTTTTAATAATATTACCGTGATAACTTCAATATTGTACGCTATAGTTGCAATATTTTTTATAGTATTTTCGCTAATCCGACACGACAAATTATTAATTGTTTCTGTATTAATTCTTTCAGCCGTATTTTATTTTTCCATTTTTCTAATCAATAAGTCTATTAAGAAAAAAGCCGAAATAATCAATAATTTCATAGACGATTTTCTTTATAAAGATAAAGATTTGCGCAAAAACATGCCGCAAATTAATTTTTTCGGTTTAGACGACAAGGTAAGCGAACTTTTTAAAAATCTTTATAATATTTTTATAAAATCCGTAGATTCTACAAATAACGTCGTCGTGGACGCAAGAATAGAAAGCGCGGAAATGGAAAAAATTTATAAAGAAAACGAATCCTTAGTCGGTCAAATTTCTTCTATTTCAAGCGCAATAGACGAAATTATCATGTCTCATAAAGAAATGACCAAAGGCGCTAAGTTTGCCCAAAATTCTTCCAGCGATTCTTTTAAAAAAGCCGGAGAAGGAAACTTAATGATTGAAGAGATAATATCCGATATTAAAAAAGTTTCCGATTCCATAGAAAATCTTCAGACTACTATGCAGACTTTAGACGAAAGATCTAAAGAAATAGGCGACGTTATTTCGCTTATCAGCGATATAGCCGACCAGACAAATCTGTTGTCTTTAAACGCGGCGATCGAAGCGGCAAGAGCCGGTGAGCAGGGAAGAGGTTTTGCTGTAGTTGCCGATGAAGTTAAAAAACTTGCCGAAAGAACCAGCAAATCAACTTCCGACACAAGGCAGATAATAGAAGGACTTATGGAAGAAACGTCAAGGACTGCGGAAGCTATAAAAAATTCCGTCGAAGAAGTAAAAGCTATAACTGAAAAAACTAAAACGGCAGAAGAAATATTTAGAAATATAATGAATGCAGTAAAGGAAGAAAAAAGCAATATAGATATGATATCTTCATCGGCGGAACAGCTCCAAATAGCGGTCGAAGACGTAGAGAAAAATTTACTTGTGGTGCAGAAAGTTTCCGGAGAAACCGTAAAAACGGCAAAAAAATCAACCAAAATAAGTACGTCGCTTTCTAATTCGGCATACGAACTTCAAAAAGAGTTGAATAACATTAGATTATATTTATTCGGCATAGCTCCTTTAGAAGCGGCATCGGTAATGAAAACGAAATTTGAACCTCTGACAAAATATTTAAGCGATTCTTTAGGGATAAAACTTGGTTCGTTGGTAGCCTCAAGCTATGAAGATTCGGTTGAAGATATAGGCAGGGGCGTTGCAATGATAGGCTATATGACCCCTTCGACATATTTAAGCGCCGGCAAAAAATACGGAGTTAAACCTCTAGTTTTTGCGGTAAAAAACGGTTCGCCCACATATAAGAGCGTAATAATAGCCGCAAAAAATTCTCCGATAAATACTATAAACGATTTAAAAGGCAAGAAAGTCGCATTCGGCGCAAAAATGTCCACGGGTTCTACTTTAGTGCCGAAAGCGATGATTAAATCGGCAGGCATAAAATTGGAAGACCTTGCTTTTTACGATTATCTCGGCGGACACGACGTCGTCTTAAAGGCTGTCGCGGAAGGAGAATTCGATGCCGGATGCGTAATGGATTCCGCCGCGGAAGAAAATAAAAGTACGGTAAAAGTCATATCATCTTCCGACCCCATACCTCAATTTCCGATATGCATAAACGCAGACGTAGATAAAGAAAGCGAAACGAAAATAAAAAATATTTTGATGAATATTGCCGATTTAAAGGTGCTTAAATCTATCGACCAAGGCTATACGTCTTTTATAGAAGCGAAAAAAAGCGACTTTGACAATATAGCAAAAACCCTTGGATTATGAAATTAACTATAAAAAAATAAAAAGAGATACGATATTAATATGAACGTCAGCGAAACAAACGAATCCGAAGTATTATTGCAGATATTAGAAAAAATTCAGGATAAATTAGAGCACGGCGTAACCGCATATTCCGTATAACCTTCAATGCCCTGTCTGTTTTTGATTGAATACGTGGTCGGGATGACACGATTCGAACGTGCGACCCCCTGCTCCCAAAGCAGGTGCGCTACCAGCTGCGCCACATCCCGTTTTTTTGTAAAAAGTTTATTGCGTGATTTATTTTATCATTAATAGACAGTGCAGGCAATACAATTTTTCGGCGCCGTTTCGATGCATATTATTTTGCCAGTGTAATACGCCATAATCCGGTATAATTTACATAGTCTTTTTAGTTTATGCTTTTACGCCTTGCGAAGTCACGCCTTTGTGCTTTTATTCATCAGCCAGTAAACTATTCCGAGCACCAGTACGAGAAATCCTAATATTGCGACTTCTTTAGATTTTCCGGGAGCCAGAGAAAAGATTAATATTTTCCTTAAAAGCGCAGCCATCGCAAGACCTATAAAGGCGCTTAACGCAAATTTATGCCCTTTCAGCTTTTTAACTTCTTCTTCAAGCAGTTCCCTTATCGCCCAAACAATTAACATAGCGCCGAGAATATCGACTACGGTGGATTCAAAAGCTCCGCCGCCGAAGGCGAATCTGTAAATTTCAAATAAGAACATCAGAAAAACCATAATAGTTGCAATTATTAGAGATATTACAAGAGCAAGGTCAAGCATATAAGAGAATTTCGAGCTGAATTTTATTATTTTAGTTTCAAATTTTGTAGCCGCTATGTAAAATTTTCCTTCGTTAATGTAAGAACTTATTATTATATCGAGATTAATATCTATTATTTTATTTGCCGATTCGATTATTTCATTTCTTTTTTCGGAAGACTGAATGTTTTTAATAATAACTTTATGAATAAAATTTCTTATAAAGTTCATCGTGGCGCTGACGTAATGCGAAGGCAGTTTTATCTCCGAATGAACCTCACCTATTCTTTTTAACTGCCTTAAATATTCGTTGTCGTATTTTCCTGAAAAAAGACTGAGAAACCAGATTTTTAACTTTTCCCTGTGCCTCGTTCTTATTTCGTCGTTAGGAAGAAATTTGCTGAAATCGTCGAAGTTGGATATAAATGAATATACGCCGGAAATGAATTCGTTTGCGTTTGAATTCATCATCTCTTTTATTTGCGTTAAATTTAAAGCGTCGCTTTCGTCAAAAGAATAAATAAGCTTTATTTTATCAAGGGTTTCCATAGTATTAATCGATATTAATCAATATTTTGATTTTATTAAATTTATACTTTATTTATTAAATAAACCGGCAGCATGCAATACGATAATAAAAATATGTTATATATGAATATATGATAATACAAATATATATTTATAATTATATAGAAATATTTTTATATTTTTGTTATCATAAATATTATAAAACATATATATAAAATAATCTAATATTTTTTAAATTTTATTAAAACGTTATTTTTTGTAATTTTAAGCCGGACGGTTATTATATTAAAATAATTATAAAATAAAAGAAATTAGTTAAATAAATAAAAAATGAAGAAACGGGGGGATAAATATAGATGGCTCGCATAGTAGTCTTAGGTTCCGGATTTGCCGGTAACACGGCGGCATTAAATTTAAAAAAAGCGCTTGGGCGCAAACATGAAGTCGTAGTAATATCGCCGAGGAAGCATTTTTATTATATTCCATCATGGATATGGGTAGGCGTGGGTTCTATGAAGCCCGAAAAAACTCAGTTCGATCTTACGCCGGTATATGAAAAGTTCGGCATAGAATTTAAAAACGGAGCCGCGGAAGAGATTCATCCGGACGATGCCGACCGTTATGTGTCCGTAAAATACAACGACGGCAAAACCGAACAGGTAAAGTACGATTATTTGATAAACGCTACGGGTCCGAAGCTTAATTTTGCGGCTACGCCGGGACTTGGACCTGACGAAGGCTATTCGGATTCAGTCTGCAGTTTGCCGCATGCCGTTAAAACAAAGGATAATTTTTTGAAAGCGGTAGAAAAGATGAAGCAGGGCAAAAGGCAAAAGTTTGTCGTCGGCACAGGGCATGGAACGGCAACCTGCCAAGGCGCCGCTTTTGAATATATACATAATTTAGAATTTGAAATAGCCAAGCGGGGACTTCGCAATATGGCGGACATAACTTGGATATCCAACGAGCCTACGCTCGGCGATTTCGGAGTAGGCGGGGTAGTGGTGAGAAGGAACGGAAACTTTATATCCGGCAAGCTTTTTGCCGAATCTACTTTCAGGGAAAAGGGCATTAAATGGGTTGACGGGGCGCACGTGAGAAACGTAAAAGAAGGCTCTTTAGATTACGTTAATATCGAAGGGAAAGAAGGATCGCTCGATTTTGATTTTGCAATGCTGATTCCTCCTTTTGCCGGCATTCCCATCTCTTACATAGATAAGGACGGCAACGATATTAAAAGCCAAATGTGCGTTCCAAGCGGGTTTATGAAAGTTGATGCCGATTATACCTCCGGTGCAAAACCTTTTGAGGAATGGAAAAATTCTGATTGGCCAAAAAAATACAATAATCTTTTATATAAAAATATATTTGCTGCAGGAATTGCTTTTGCTCCTCCGCATCCTATAAGCAAGGCTTTTAAAGCTCCGGACGGCACTCTGATAGCTCCCAGCCCCCCCAGAACGGGCATGGCATCGGGAATCATAGGCCACACGGTTGCCCTTTCTATTATCGATATGGTAAAGAACGGAGCGGAGGAGCCGACTTATAGCGCGTCGATGGCTGAATTCGGCGCAATATGCATAACCTCTATGGGCAAATCGATGACCGGCGGATCCGCCGCTTTATTGACTATGTATCCGGTAATTCCAAATTACGATAAATATAAATTCGGCAGAAATTTAAATTATACTTTCGGAGATATAGGTCTTGCGGGACACTGGGTTAAATATATGCTTCATTATTTGTTTATATGGAAAATGAAAGGAAAATTTTTATGGCAGTATATTCCCGATTAATGAAAATATTCGGAAAGATAAGCCGTATTTAATGATAAATTGCAGTATTTATAAAAATGCAATATGAATAGGAGGTTTATATTTATTATGGAAAATAAAAAAGATGACGATTTAATGGAATACGTTCCTTATACGACCGATTCGAGGTCTTTTATAGCGCCTACGAAATACACGCTTTTTACGAGACTGTTTATACCGTGGCAGTTAATAAAATTTGCCCATTATAATATTAAGATGTTAAGAATTTTGTCTAAAGGACACGGCAGATTTATGGACGAATAAAAAAAAAGATTAATTGCCGTATCGTTTGACAATTTTAGCCTTAAAATTATATAATTAAATAATGCCGAATACGGATGCGTCTTGGTTTAATTTTAATATATACTTAATAGGAGAAAAAAAATTTTTTAATAACGACGAAGAGTATCTCGATGCTCTCGACGAAGCGTTCGGCGCAGGTTTAAAAGCTTTTCAGCTAAGGCAGAAAGACGTTTCTATATACGATTTTATAAAAATTGGAGAGAAGATAAGAGACTTAATATTTAAAAAATATCCCGACGTTAAGTTTTTTGTCAACGAGAGGGCAGATGCCGCCGCTGTTCTTTCTGCAGACGGCGTTCATCTAAATATTAACGCTCCGCCGATTAAATCG
>JAJYQZ010000025.1 GCA_021794335.1 bacterium | reverse complement strand
TTAACGCTTCGACGATGTAATCCTCGCCTTTAAACTTTACGGCCTCTCCCATAGAATTTTCGGAAGCAAACAGGTAAAGTTCCATAACGGGAAAATTTCTCTGTTCCAATATCTCTAAAAATTCTCTCCCGACCAATCCCGTAGCGCCGACAATGCCAACATTATATTTATCTTTTTTCATAAAACTCCTTTGTAAGAATCAGGGGCCTACGCCCGGGCGTAAACATCTTTTAATTCTGAAATAACCGCTTTGCCCATTTCTTTTGTGCCGATAAGTTTTGTTCCTGCGGAATTAGAATAAATATCAAGGGTTCTATATCCTTTTTTAATAACCCTTTCTACGGCTTTTTCTATCGCCGCAGCCAAATTATCCATATCAAAGCTATAACGGAGCATCATTGCAACGGACAAAATTGCCGCCAGCGGGTTTGCCTTGTTTTGTCCCGCAATATCGGGAGCGCTGCCGTGAATCGGCTCATACATCCCCTTTTTGCCGTTCAAACTGGCCGACGGCAGCATGCCGATTGAACCTGCCACCATCGATGATTCGTCGCTCAATATATCCCCAAACATATTTGTGGTAACAATAACATCGAACGATTTTGGCTGCCTTATGAGCTGCATCGAACAGTTGTCCACGTACATATTGCTTAACTCGACATCGAGATAATCCTTTGAAACGGCTGCCACAACTTGCCTCCATAGTTCGGTGGACTCCAGAACATTAGCCTTATCGACCGATAAAACCTTTTTCCTTCTTTTGCGGGCAATTTCAAATGCGATTTTTGCAATCCTTTTTATCTCATTCGTTGTATAAACTAAAGTATTGACGCCCTTTTTTTGACCGTCTTCCATATCAAAAACCCCTCTCGGCTGTCCAAAATAAATCCCGCCGGTTAATTCCCTAACTATCATCATATCGGTTCCGCTTACAATTTCTTTTTTTAAGGGAGAGGCATCTATAAGTTCGTCATAAATTTTTGCGGGTCTTAAGTTTGCATAAAGCCCAAGTTCGTATCTCAGTGTTAAAAGGGCTTTTTCAGGCCTAAGGGCAATCGGCAACGATTCCCATTTTGGTCCGCCGACCGCTCCAAAAATAACGGCATCCGATTCTTTGGCAAGTTTAAGGGCTTTTTCGGTTATAGGATTTTTATATTCGTCATAAGACGCCCCGCCGACAAGGCCTTCTTCTATTTCATAAGCCGCTCCATTTTCGTCCAGAACAAATTTTAAAACATTTACAGCCTCTGAGGAAACCTCTGTGCCGATGCCGTCGCCTGCAAAAAGCGCCAATTTCATCATTTATCTACGTCCTCCTTCCTTAACTCTTTTTCTCGCATATTCCATTAATCCCCCCGCATTAACAAGCTCGGACATAAACTTAGGAATGGGCTTTGCATTTATAACGCTATTTTTAGTTAAATTTTTAATCTCGCCGTTATCGGTGTTTACCTCGAGCATATCCCCATTATTGATATCATCGGTATTTGCTTCTAAAATAAATAGGCCGATGTTAAAGGAATTTCTATAAAAAATCCTGGCAAAGCTCTTTGCTATAACGACCGGGACGCCGCTGACTTTAATCGCCCTTGGGGCATGTTCTCTTGAGGAGCCGCATCCAAAATTATTTCCCGCAACAATAAAATCGCCTTTCGAAATATTGGAGGAAAATGCAGGGTCGGCATCTTCCATGCAGTGTTTTTTTAAATTCTCATCGCTTGAATCATTTAAGTATCTTGCCGGAATTATAGCATCTGTGTCTATATTATCCCCGAACTTAAAAACTTTTCCCTTAAATATCATAAAAGAGTCCCCGTATTTTTTTATTGTGTTGTTTAACTACATCGCCTCTTCAGGGCTTGCTATCTTGCCGAGTATTGCCGATGCGGCGCACACCGCAGGGTTTGCAAGATAAACCTCGCTTGTTACATCACCCATTCTTCCCTTAAAATTCCTATTTGTGGAAGAAATTGCCCTTTCACCGTCGGCTAAAATCCCCATATATCCGCCAAGGCATGGTCCGCAGGTGGGGGTACTTACGACACCCCCTGCATCCATAAATATATCTATCAAGCCCTCTTTTTCTGCCGTCCTGTAAACCTCAACCGTTGCGGGAATAACGATTAATCTGGTGTATTTTGCAATCTTTTTCCCCTTTAAAATTTGAGCGGCTATTCTTAAATCCTCGATTCTTCCATTTGTGCAAGAACCAATGACAGACTGGTCTATTTTAATATTTTTAGCGGATGCTTCGCTTATATCGACGCTGTTTTCGGGAAGATGGGGCAACGCGACCTGCGGATTTATCGTTTCGGTATTAAAATTTAAAACCTTAGCATATTTTGCCCCTTCATCGCTTTTATAAAATGTGTAATCTCTATTTGCTCTTCCTTTTACATATTCTTCGGTAATTTCATCAGGTTCGAAAATTCCGCTTTTAGCTCCTGCTTCTATCGCCATATTAGATATAGTAAACCTGTCTGCCATACCGAGGTGTTTAAATGTGTTTCCCGAAAATTCAAGCGCCATATAATTTGCCCCTTCGACGCCTATCTGCCCGATTAAATACAGTACCAGATCCTTGCCTGAAACCCATTTTTTGGGTTTTCCCGTAAAAACCACCTTTATCGACTCGGGAACTTTTAACCACAGTTCGCCAAAGGCAAAGGCGTATGCCAGATCGGTTGAACCTACGCCCGTGGCAAAAGCGCCCAACGCCCCGTAAGTGCAGGTATGGGAATCTGCCCCGATTACAAGGTCTCCGGGTAAAACAATCCCTTTTTCCGGCAAAAGAGCATGTTCGACCCCTGCCTCGCCGCATTCAAAATAGTATTTAATATCGTAGGTTTTCGCAAATTCCCTGAGCATCTTTGCCTGTTTTGCGCTTAAAATATCCTTGTTGGGGACAAAGTGGTCAGGAACCAGAGCTATCTTCTGCCTGTCAAAAACTCCGTTTATTCCAATAGTTTCAAATTCCTTTATTGCGATAGGCGCCGTAATATCGTTGCCGAGGGCAATATCGACCCTTGCATTGACGATATCGCCGGGCTTAACTTCGCCTAAATCCGTATGGTTTAATATTATCTTTTCGGTAATGGTAAGAGGTCTTTCCATCCTGATGTTACCTCCGTCATAAGATTTTGTTTATGCATAGTTACCCTGATTTTGCATTAGAAATTATATAACTTTTGGATTCCCGCTTTCGCGGGAATGACAGTGCTTCGCGGGAATCCAGTCTTTTAACCCAAATGTTGTCCCAACCCGCTTCAGCGGGAATCCAGTCTTATTAAGCTGCTAAAATCTATTTATTGATTTCTATTGCAAAATTAAGGTAATTAATAATGTAATAGTATAAAATTAGCAGGAAAATAGGTCAAATGAATAATATTTATAATAAAGATGAGGTTTTACTCATAAATTTCCGATTCTACCGATTTTTTTAGATTACTGTTATATATATGCAGTTTGTTTATCGCGTTTACATAAGCCTTCGCGCTGGCGACCACAATATCGGTATGAGCGCTTCTTCCCGTTATATTGATCCCGTTTTCCTCTATGGTAATAGAAACATCCCCTTGAGCTTCGGTAGTTCCCCTAATGGATTTAACCTCATATCCTATAACCCTGGCTTTGGAATTAACAATTTTTTCGATAGCGTTAATAGCGGCATCGACAGGACCATTGCCGCAAGAAGAGTTATGCTTCAATTCCCCGTTCACCATAACCTTGACCATCGAAAGGGGTGTAACCGTGTCGCCGCAAACGACATTGACATATTTAAGTTCATACTT
>JAJYQZ010000017.1 GCA_021794335.1 bacterium | reverse complement strand
CAATAATTCCAGTTTTATTTGCAATAATATTGCACGAAGTCTCACACGGCTATGTAGCTCATATCTTCGGCGACGACACCGCAAAGAATGCCGGCAGGTTAACTCTTAATCCCATAAAACATATAGACCCTTTCGGGACAATTTTACTTCCTTTGCTTTTAATTCTTTTGGGTTCGCCCTTTCTCTTCGGTTATGCAAAACCGGTTCCCGTAAATTTTAACGGTCTTAAAAACCCTAAAAGAGATACCGGATTTGTGGCAGCTGCCGGCCCTGTAACAAACTTTTTACTTGCGCTAATCTCGTTTATATTCTTAAAAATAATTCTCGCAAATTTCCCTATAATGAATATTTACCTCGCTTATTTTATAAGCCATCTTAAATTCCAGACAGTAACCGGAGGGGTATTTTTTAAATTTTTCATCTATCCGGTAACATTTATGCTTTTCATCGGTATAATGATAAACCTTGTCCTGGGAGTATTTAATCTGATACCGATTCCGCCGTTGGACGGAGGAAGGGTTGCCGTAAGCCTTCTGCCCGAGCCGTTTTCGGATTATTTAAGCAGGCTCGAACCGTTCGGAATATTTATAATCCTTATATTATTGCTGATAAATCCAGGGAACTTTTTGGGTGTTTTATTTAATTTTATCGTAAATAATATAGTTTTAAGAAATTTATAATACCTTAATTTTGCAATAGAAATTTATTTTCTGGATTCCCGCTTTCGCGGGAATGACGATAAGGGAATTTAAACTTTAACCCAACGGGTGTCATTCCCGCGAAAGCGGGAATCCATTATTTACATATAAAAGAAACATCTAAATATTTTCTATTGCAAAATTAAAGTAATATATATAACATGATATAAATTAAAAAATTAAAGCCGCATATGTCATCACCGGGTACCTCCCCCGCAACCCAAAGCAGTAATGTTAATTTAAATAATGTAAACCTTCAAGCATACGACGGCCCGCTAGATTTGCTGTTATCCCTTATAAAAAAAAATAAAATAAACATTTACGACATTCCTATCGCCTCCATTACCGATCAATATTTAAATACGATAGGACTTAATGAGGATATGGTTGACACTTCTTTGTTAAGTTTTAATCTGGATTCAAGCGGAGATTTTATCGTTATGGCGGCCCAGCTTATATATATTAAATCACTAATGCTTTTACCGTCTTATTACGATAAAGAGAAAAATATGACGGGTGACGAAGATATAGACCCGAGAACCGAACTTGCCGATATGCTTATAGAGTATCAAAAGGTTAAAGAAGTTGCCTCTTTTCTGGATAACAGGCCTATTTTGGGCCGCGATGTGTTTGAAATTAATATATTCCGCAAAGATAAGCCGGTTGAACTTGAACCGGAAAAATCAAAAGAAATCCTTTTCGAGGCAAACATTTTCATTCTTTCCGAATATTTCTACTATAAAATGACCGAGGCTAAAAAAAGGATAAATACATACGAGGTAGCAAAAGAACGCTTTTCCATTAAAGATAAAATTATCGAGATAATGGAAAAATTCAGCATAGCCGAAAGAATTATATTTTCGGGGCTTATGAAAGAAGCCGCCTCTAAGGATGAGCTATTTACCTATTTTCTGGCTCTCCTCGAGATGTCGAGATTGATTTTAATAAATTTAGACCAGATGCAGCCGTTTGGTGAAATATATATATCTCCCGTTGCAGGCGGCGTTTTAAATTATAAGCCGAAAATTATTAATATAATGTAATCACGGGCCGTAATGTAATTACTCGTTAATTTTCTTTTTGAATACCAGCTCGGCAACCTTTTTATTTAATATTCTATATTGTCCCGACGGTAAATCCCCGATATAAAGTCCTCCGATAGCAACCCTTTTAAGCGTTATGATTTTAAGGTTGAAAAACTCTAAAAGTCTCCTTATCTCCCTATTCTTCCCATGGCTTAAATCTATGGATAAAATAAATTTTGCCTGTTTTTTACTTATAACTCTGACATTTTGGGGCTTCATTAAACCTGTTTCTTCTAGACTTATCCCTTTTTTTATCTTTTTTAGAAGTTCATCCGTAAGTTCGCCCTTTACCTCGACTATATAAGATTTAACGACATTAAATTTGGGATGGGTTGCCTTATATGTAAAATCACCGTCGTTGGTTAGTAAAAGTAAGCCCTCGCTCATAAAATCAAGCCTGCCTACAGGGAATATATGTTTATGACTTAAAGTTTCCTTTTTAATCAATTCCATTACCGTTTTAAAACCGGACTCGGATTTTACGGCTGTAATATAGCCCTGTGGCTTGTTTAACATTATGTAAACAGGGGGTTCCATTTTATAAACGATTTTTTTTCCGTCAAAGCTTACCTCGTCGCCGGTATTTACAAATGTCGCGAGATTTTTAACGCTTTTACCGTTTATAATAACCCTGCCTTCTTTTATTATAGCGTCCGCTTCCCTTCTTGAAACGCCGGTTCTTGCGGCAAGAAATTTATTTAATCTTAAATCTTGCGTCAAACCGGATTTTTTTGCGGTTTTAGGCTTTTTTTCTATCAAAATACGATTCCCTCCATTTGCGTTGAGGCTTGCGCATAAAGTTTCATAGGAATGCGTCCGGATAAATACGCAAGCCTGCCCGCTTCCACCCCTTGCTTCATTGCAAGCGCCATTTTTACCGGATTATTCGCCCCCGCTATCGCTGTATTAATAAGAATCCCGTCAACGCCGAGTTCCATCGTCTTGCAGGCATCGGACGCCGTCCCGACCCCGGCATCTACTATGACCGGCACGGACACCGTTTCTTTTATTATTTTGATATTATAAGGGTTTCTAATTCCTAAACCGGAACCGATAGGCGAAGCAAGCGGCATAACGACCGGACACCCCGCATCCTCGAGTTTTTTAGCCAAAACAGGATCGTCCATCATATACGGCATAACCGTAAAACCCTCTTTTACCAATATTTTTGCGGCCTTAATTAACTCCTCGTTATCGGGATAAAGAGTTTTTGCATCGCCGATGACTTCAAGTTTTACCATGTCTGTCTTAAAAACATCGAGTTCTCTCGTAAGCCTGAGTGTGTTAACGGCATCCTCTGCGGTATAACACCCTGCCGTGTTCGGCAAAAGCGTAAATCTGTCCAGGTCGATATACGAAAGCATATTGTCTTTTGCGTTGAAATCTATCCTCCTGACCGCCACCGTTATAATCTCGGCGCCGGAAGCAACCGCGGAATCTTTCATAGTTTGAAAATCAGGATACTTCCCCGTTCCGACTATGAGCCGCGATTTAAATGTATATTTTCCAATTTTTAAACCGTCATCCTGCGGCATTTCATCATCCTCTTTTATTGCGCTATTCATTTATATACCCCCGTTCCTAATTAAATTGCCGGTATTAATCCGGCATTAGATTATGCAAATTTAATTTTTGTTATGTATTCCGATATTTTTTAATATTTTGTATTCTAACCGCCGGGCGCAATAGTTACCAAATCGACTTTATCGTTTTCGTTTAAAAAGAATTCCCTATAACCGCTCTTCGAAACTATTGTTTTGTTTACGGCGACAGCCGTGCTTTTTATATCTAAATTAAGCTCGTCTATCAAATTTTGAACCGTTATGCCGTCAGAAACATCAAATTCCTTATCGTTAATATCTATTTTCATAAGTTTTTTCATAAATGTAATTATATAATGTATCTCTCCTGACAGGAAACTTGCCGGATTTTTTTATCAAACTTACGATTTCGTCTTCCGGTAAATATTCGCCGAATTCCCCTCCTGCGCTTTTGGTGATATTTTCTTCCATTAAAG
>JAJYQZ010000053.1 GCA_021794335.1 bacterium | reverse complement strand
GCATTTTCCGACAGAGATGCCGACGGTAGAGACGTTTCATGGATTTGGGACGTCGAATTTGAAAAATATATCCAAAATATCGGAAAAATAGTGATTTCCGGACGTAGACCATTCGATTTAGCCTTAAGATTAAAAGCGGCAGGCATGGACGGAAATAATATTACGGTAGAACATAATTTGAAAAAAGCGGTTAAAAAAATTTTTCAAATTGCCGGAGAACGAAAGGATTACGATAAAAAAATTTATATTCTGCCTACTTATACCGAATTACTAAGGCTGAAAAAATATATAATATAATACTATGGCTATAATTTCTTATATTTTTATGGGTCTTGCATTAATATTCACTTCAATAGGTCAAATCCTGCAAAAAATAGGTTCCGGCAGAGTTAAAAATGAACATTTAAACATAGGCATTAAATCCATTTTTGTATTTTTCGACCCGTTTATATTCGGCGCGCTTATAATGCTCTTTTTTGCTACCGTTTTTTATCTTTTTGCTTTGTCTAAGCTTCCGCTTTCCATTGCTTATCCTATGTTATCGAGCGGATATGTTTTAGTGGTTCTGCTGTCTAAAATATTTTTGAAAGAGAAAGTAAGTCTGAGAAGGTGGCTTGGCGTTTTTATCATAATAATCGGAATATTTATAATATTTAATTCAGGCAGATAGGGCCTTTAATTCTTATGAAACTCTTTTCTACAAACGGATTTGTTATTTACGCAAAAAAGATGAACGAAGCTGACTTACTTTTAAGCTATATTACAGAGGACTATGGAAAGATTACATGCTTTGCTAATAATGCGAGAAAAAGCAAAAAAAGATTTCTCGGCAAATTGGAACCGGCAATGCTTACCAATATAAAATTTTACGAAAAACCGGGGATGACCCTTGATATTTTATACGAAGTGGATTTAATAGAAGATTATAAGAATTTAAGAAAGGATATTAATATATATCTTTTTTTAACCAAACTGGTCGAAATTTCAAGAATTTTGTGCCAAGAAAGAGATAATAATAAAAATATTTTTTACCTCATAAGAAATATTTTTAAAAGTCTTAATAAATTAGAAACAAAACCTGTTGCGGGACAGCAGGCTATTTCCGTAAATTCCATCCTTCTTAAGTATGAAATTTACTTTATTTCTAATCTGCTTAAATTTACGGGAATTTATCCTAATTTCTCGAATTGCATAAACTGTTCGGAAAGTAATTCATACAACTCCTTCGATTTTAATTTGAAAAAAGGAGGGGTTATATGCAAGCCATGCGGCGAAGATAAAAATAACGGGTTCGGATATTCCGAAATAAAGAAACTGCCCGTTAATTTTATAAATTTATCCAATCTAATGATAGAGTCGGATTTGTCTATAATAAATAAATTAGCGGTAAAGGATGAGATATTAACGGACTGTTCAATATTTTTGAGAGATTTTTTGTCTTTTCATACGGGGAAAAGACTTAAGTCTTTTGAGACTATATAAATTATGGAAGATAATAAAAAACAAAATATTTTAAGGCGGTTTCCAAGCGTGCAGTCCATTCTTCAGGACAGTGCGGTCGCCAGGCTTACAGAATCATTTCCTCATGAATTTATCAAAGAAAAAATAGAAGAATCAATAAAATCTGAAAAAAGCAAAGTAATTGAATTTTTAAATTCGGAAAATGAACGAACCGTATCTGATAATTTTAATTTTACGGTAGATTTTTTCGTTAAAAAACTTCTGGACGAGTTGAATAATTTTTCCTACAGCCTTAAAAGGGTGGTTAACGGAACAGGGGTTGTTATTCATACAAATTTAGGGCGTTCCATACTGCCGGAAAGCGCCGTTAAGAACGTCCTTAAGATTTCGTCTTCATATTCCAATTTAGAATTTAATTTAATCGAAGGGAAAAGAGGCAAAAGGTATTCCCATGTAGATTATCTTCTAAAAAAAATTTTAAAATGCGAAAAGTCATTAGTAGTAAATAATAACGCTGCCGCAGTATTTATGGCGCTTTCATCTTTTTGCGCAGGAGCTAAAAAAGAGGTTATCGTTTCGAGAGGCGAACTAGTCGAAATAGGCGGTTCATTCAGAATACCGGATATAATGAAGGCATCGGGGGCGGAACTCATAGAAGTAGGGACTACTAATAAAACCAAGCCGCAGGATTACGAATCCGCTATAAACGAAAATACCGCGCTATTATTGAAAGTTCATCAAAGCAATTTCAGGATGAGCGGTTTTGTCAGCGCACCGTCGAGCGAAGATATAGCCGCGATCGGAAAAAAACATAATATACCCGTTATGGAAGACTTGGGTTCCGGCAGTTTCGTCGACATGGAAAAATTCGGATTGCCCTGCGAGCCTACGGCGCAGGAAGTCGTTAACGCAGGCGTGGACATCGTTACGTTCAGCGGAGATAAGCTCCTTGGAGGACCTCAGGCGGGAATAATAGCCGGAAAAGCCCGATATATCGATATGATTGATTCAAATCCTTTAAACAGGGCATTTAGAATAGACAAAATGACGCTTGCCGCCCTGGAAGCAATTCTATTTGAATATTTAGATATAGAAAGAGCCGTTAAAAATATTCCAACACTTTTTCTTATAGCCCAAACCGAAAAGGAAATTAGAAAAAAAGCGGTAAAACTTTTAAATAAGATTAAAAAATTTAAAAATATCGATAAAAATTTATTCGATTTTAAAATAATCGAAGATTTTAGCATAGTCGGCGGCGGGGCGCTTCCGGATTATGAACTTAAGACTTTCGCTTTGAGAATCGCCCATAAAAAAATAAGCGCGTCCGGGCTGGGCAAATTTTTACGCGACTGTAACGCGCCTATTATCGGAAAAATAAAAAACAAGGAATACCTGCTTGATATGAGAACGGTATTGGAGGATGATTTTAATGATATATTAAATGCCTTTGTATTAATTTCAAAATAAGACTTTTTGGTTTTTTATTTTTTATTTTATTGATATAATATATTAATATTTAATTTTTTTATAAATATAAAAATATAAATAAAATAATATGCTGTCCTCAAGCGTTCTTGTATTAAACAAGTCTTTTTTGCCGGTCCACGTCACATCCCTAAAAAGGGCGCTTATACTTCTTTATCAAGATATAGCCAAAGCGGTGGATGAAAACTATAGAACGTTTAATTTTGACTCATGGCAGGATCTTTCGGTTACCGAAAGAACAAACTCGATTGGACTTGTAGATAGGGCGATAAGAGCGCCGAGAGTCATAATTCTTCTTAATTACGATAAATTACCTAAGAGATATATAAAATTTTCCAGAGCCAACATTTTTTTAAGAGATAAAAATAAATGTCAGTATTGCGGAAAAGAATTCAAAAAAAACGAGTTAAACTTAGACCACGTTATTCCAAGAATGTCCGGCGGCGTTTCGTCATGGGAAAATGTTGTATGTAGCTGTATCCCATGCAATAGAGCCAAAGGAGGAAGGACTCCTGAAGGAGCCGGAATGAAACTTATAAAGAAGCCGAGAAAACCGGAGTGGTCGCCGTATTACCATATATCTCTTACCAACATTATGTATAAAGAATGGATGCCTTTTCTGAATCTCGTGGATAACGCATACTGGCATGTCGAGCTGGAAGAATCATAATAACGATTTTATAAATCATAGCTCTTTAACCTGCAGCTTGATTTCATAATAAAATAATCGCGTCTCAAAATAACTATGAATATAATCCTTATTCCGTTTGAAAAAGTAGGCAAATTTGTATTATATACCGTTGACGAGTTAGGTTCCATCGCGATTTATATGGGGGAATCCTTTATTTCGATACC
>JAJYQZ010000212.1 GCA_021794335.1 bacterium | reverse complement strand
TTACCATAGCGGATAACCTCCTTTAATTAGCGTTAATGGTGTTATCCGCTATTTTATTATTATTTTTAGTTAAGGAATAGACAAAATGAAAGTTATTTATAGATAGACATTTTAATAGTTATTAACAGCTGTGAAAAAAAAGCTTGACATTCCTTTTTTTGTTTTATAAAATTAAATCATTAATTACTGTCTTCAATCTATGACGCGCTTTTTCAGTGGAGCCCTTGAAAACGTCATAAGCGTTATACCGCCCTTTCAGCAACGGTATAAAAATTTAAAGTCTGATACTTTTAGATATTGAAGCTCTATCAAGATATGCACCGATGGCTCGGTTTCTTGATATATTTAATATCTCTTCTTCTGCGGCGAGCCGTTATTTAGACTCATAAGACCGCCAATTTTGTAACACCTATGCGACAGCTTTATTTAAATTGTAATATAATTTAAATAAATAGTCAGTCGCAAAACCCCAAAAAACAACAAACTAAACCCTATTTGCGCCTGCTTTCATGCTAAAGCCTTGTCTTTTGCTCGAAAGCCCTTGCAAAGCGCATATTAGGACTGCTTTAGTTTGTTGCCAATTTTGCAAATCTCATCGTAGCGTATATACGCATAATCCCCCACTACGCTGGGGGAAAAAGAGATTTGCGCCGTTCAAAAAACCCTAATAACTAACGCCCGTATCCGGGAAAACACCTATCCAAAAACATATAGAATTAAGGCTTTTCGAAGATTTGAAGCCGACCCTTTAAGCCTGCCGGAGCTTTAATCTGGTTTTAAAAATCTTTAAAAGAGGAAAAGCAACCTCTTTGTTTTTTTTAAAAATGCTTCTGTCTTAACTTTTCGTCGGGATATAGTCTTGCCTTTTCTAAAATTTTAAGGGGGATTTATGAGAGGTAACACAAATTGGCAGGTAACGGAAATTTTTAAGGAAATCAAACAAATCGGGGAGTCGAAGCACCAAGCTAAAAATCAAGCAAGGGCCGACGGAGCGCGCGGCTCGCATGAAATCGCGCAGCGGACAGGGATTTACGGCATAAACACGATAGACAACTATCGTAACGCAGTCGTAGGCTTCGGGACTTGGGCTAAAGAGAACGCAGGGTTAAAAGACTTAACGAAAACTACCGCAGAGCAGGTCAAATCATACCTGTCGTCCCGGATCGCCGATCAGGTAGCGCATAAGACGTTCCAAAGTGAAAAATCGGCACTCAATAAACTTGAAACGGCTTTAAACAAGTATTCCCAAACTCACGGCTTAAATAAAGTATATGACTTTAAACTAAATGAAGCGTTCAAATCACAACATAAAAACTTGCAACATAGCGATGTCCGAGCATACGATAAAAAAGATGTAGAAAAGCTTTTAAGTAGTATAAAAAACCCCGCCGTCAATCTTGCCGTCCGGCTCGCCGCCGGAGCAGGCTTGAGAAAATCTGAAATTCTCAAGTTATCGGAAAAAAATCTTGGAAACGGCAAAATCGAGGTAGTAGGCGGGAAAGGCGGGAAGGATAGGATAGTATCGGAAATCCACGACAAATCCTTAATCGCCGACGTCCGAAACTTTTTGAAAGAAAATAATTTGTCCAAGCTGGGCGACGCAGTAAGCAGTAGTAAAATAAACAATGAAATCCGCGCTGTTTTAGGCGATAGCGGCAGTATTCACGCTTTAAGGCATAACTACGCTATAGATACTATAAAAACATTCGAAAGGCAAGGTTTTTATCATGTTGAATCTGTGCATTACGCGTCCGTCCAAGTAGGTCATGAACGTAACGAAATCATTACGGGGGTATATTCAAAATAAAATGATAAATACTGAATCGTTAGAAAAAATATTAAAAAAGAAAAAGGATAAAATCCCGACATTATTGGAAGTTTTGAATCTTATCGGCAAACTATGTGGAATTGACGATAAAAAATTTGATAATATCGTCAATACGGCATTGGATAAAGTTGAAAATCTTTTAAAACTTGAAGCGCAGTCTAAAAAAACCTGCGGCTATACACTAACCGCTTCGGACTACAGAGCCGTGGGAATTTTTAAAAATCATACTAAAAAACTTCGCCGTAAATCCAAAAAATCACCTAAAAAAGATAAACTTTTAAAAATAATGCCTAAGTTATATCAAATTAAGCAAGAACGACATTTGAATTACAGGGATTTAAAAGAATATGCAGAGAGGGAATGTAAAATGAATTTCAGCTTATCATATTTTTACGAGATTTATAAAAAAGTTAACGCAATATAAAGAGATAAAAAATTTAAATTATGAAATTTAATGAAATAGTTAAGTTTTATTTTTTTTACAACGGCCAAAAGATTTTATGATTCAGTAGGAGAATATAAATTGCAAGAAAAGCTATTAACGGTTAAGCAAGTTGCAGAATTATTAAATATAACGCCATGGACAGTGTATCAGCTTGTCTATAAAAAGCAGATTCCTTTTACTAAAATCGGAAAAATCATTCGGTTCGACCGAAATAAAATTTCAACTTTCATTCAAGAAAACTCATATGATATAATTAGACCAATAAGCGTAGATGCCTACAAAAGGAGGTGTAAATAAGAAATGGGCATCTATTTAAAAGGAAATTCTAAAATATGGATGATGTCAAAGTGCGTTAATGGTTTAAAATATTATCAATCTTCCTGCACCGCTTCTAAAATGCGTGCTAAATACGCATATGAAAAGTGGTCTTCCGAACTTCAGGAGCGGCTTAAAAACGGCAATGAGCCGGCTAAGCAAATTAAAATCTTAATCAATAATTCTATTAAGCCTATTACGTTTGCGGAACTCGGCCAAAGATATCTGGATTACGCGGGCGGGCGTTTAAAGAGCTATGACAGGCTTAAATCATTTATTAACACGCTTAATAAACATTTCGGCGATAAAAAATTGGGCGATTTTAATATGATTACCGTAGAAAATATGCAGTCGGATATTATTAAAAAAGGTTTATCCGTTGCTTATACCAATAGACTGACCGCCGTTTTAAAAAGAATGTTCGTTAAAGCTACGGATTGGGAACTTATAACCGAAGAAGATTTAAAGCGAATACGGAAGGTTAAACTGCTTAAAGGCGAAGTTAAAAGACTAAGGTATCTTGCGGACGACGAGGCGGCAAGGCTTATTTCAAACTGCGATAATTATCTAAAGCCGATCCTAATAATGGCGCTCAATACCGGCATGAGAAAATCGGAAATAATGAACCTCACGTGGGATAGGGTTGATATGCTAAACAGGGTTATTTTATTAGACACATCCAAAAACGGAGAAAGGCGCGAAATACCTATTAACAACAATCTCTACGAATCTTTAACCGGCATTATTAGACAAATTAACGTTAAATACGTGTTTTTTAATCCACGCACGTTAAAGCCTTACAAAGACATTAAAAAAGGCTTTTCGGCGGCGCTCGGCAAATCCCATATTCT
Organism: bacterium; assembly: GCA_021794335.1. The sequence goes on along the minus strand of JAJYQZ010000212.1, from coordinate 371 downwards.
GGATTTCCGGTTTCACGACCTGCGCCATACTTTTGCCTCTCAATTAGTCATGAAAAGCGTCGATTTAGCAACTGTTAGGGATTTAATGGGACACAAGGATATTAAAATGACCTTGCGGTATTCGCACCTGTCTAAAACTCATCTTAAAGATGCTGTTAACGTGTTGAATAAAAAAAATTACTACCATTTTACTACCACGAACGGAAAGGAAGGAAACGCTGGGTCTGTAAACCCTTTGATTTTAATGGAGCCGGCGATAGGAATCGAACCTACGACCCGCTGATTACGAATCAGCTGCTCTGCCCCTGAGCCACGCCGGCGATAAAAATAAATAACCGAACTGTTTCAAAAATTTATAATATTTTTTGCCG
>JAJYQZ010000283.1 GCA_021794335.1 bacterium | reverse complement strand
TTTGACTATAAAATAAAGCGTCTGATTTTAATATAACTTCTGAAAAAAAATTATCCGTCCACGATAAAATAAATTTATTAAAAAATATGGATTCATCATTAAATATTTCATTGCATGTATTTAATTTGCACTGATTCTTCTTTTCTAAGTCTATTAATAAAACCATGAAATTAAAAAGGGCGGATATATGGTCAATATGAAAAACAAAATTATCTTTTTCTCCGCCTATAAATTTTACGTTGTATTTATCATAAAAAAAAGATAATTCATCAACTAAAGTCAGCCGACTGTTATCTCCGCTTTTCTTTTCTTCTTCAATACAGGTAAAAGAAGAAGCTACCGGCGGGATAAATTTAATTGCCGCAGGTACAACGAACATATTCTCGTAAATGTCGACAAGGTTTTTTATTTTTATATTATCTTCTAAGAGTTCATCCACCGTTAATTCGAGCCGGTTTACGCTTTCTTTATCGCCTATATATTCATATAAAAATTCAAATAGACCGTCTATTTTAAACTTACTTAAAAATTCTTTCTCAGGTTTTTTCCCAAAAGCTTCGGAAAGAAGATTGTATATAAATATTCTTTCTTCAGATTTTGAATCGTTAATAACAAGTTGACTTTGCATTCATCTGCACCCGATTACATCATATTGATATGATTTAAGGTTATAGCAACAAAAAATTCAAATAATTAGTCTATATTTCTAAAAATGCGCTACAATCATTTCGTTATCAACATTGGATTATAAATATTATATAAATTTTATAATATTTATAATCCGCCGTTTATTAATTTATAATATAAATTTATAATATATTTATACCTTTTCAATTCTGACGGGGGTGCTGTAATGCGACATTCCTCCTGCAACATCATTTGCAACCACGGTTGTCCATCCGTCTTTTGCAGCAATAGATTCATCAAGCAGCTGCAAAGGATTAAGGTTTACACCGGAATTTCTCGCGGAATCCCCGTCGTATTTTTTGCCGTTTATATACCATGTTCCAGAACCGTAAAGCCATCTGCCGAACGGTATTGAAAAACTGACGACTCCGGGTCTTAAAGCAAATCTGATTTTTGCTCTGTGCACTATTCCTTTTGTATGTGTCGGAGAACTTATTTTAATGAGGTCACCGTCTCTTACACCAAGTCTGTTTCCGTCAAACTCGCTAATCTCAATAAAATTGCCCGGCAAGAGTTCTATCAGCCATGGGTCAGACATTGTTTTAGATTTTGAATGTATAGGCAGTCTATTAGTCGAAAGCATAAACGGATAATCTTTTCTTGAATATATTTTATATAAAAGCTCTCCTTTCATATTTTTAGGTCCTTCCAGCTTTATTGAACCGTTAAACCTTACGCCTGTTATAGCATTGTGTGTTTTAGCTACAAGTTCATCATAAATCTGAACGGCATTTTTAAGTTCGCCCCATCTATGCGTAACCCACTCAGGCTGCCCCCATGGTAAATATCCGACATCGCAATTCTCAAATCTGCCGCCTCTTGAAACAACGTATGCCGCTTTCTTCCATTCTTCTCCCTTGAGAGATTGGGGATGTTTTTTCATATAATCTCCAACAACTTTCATTTCGCTTGCCGGGGCATCGGGCACAGGTCCCTGAACAACAAATTTATTGCCCACTTTCTTTAAAAGGTGTTTGTTATCGTAAGCAATATTTGCAACCATTTTTAAATATATATCCTCGCGTTCGTTTAAATCTCCGCCTTCAAGAAACGCATTTTTTCCAAAACCCGGAAGATTTAATGCTTTTGCTACATCAATAAGAAAATTCTCCATACATATCGGTCTGCCGTCTTTTGTTTTTTGCGTTACAGGCTCTATTATCGGACGTCTCACCGCTATACGTGATGTCGGATACGTCGGATAGCCCGGCAGCATCCCCCATCCTTCAATATAGCTTCCGTCCGGAACTATATAATCGGCATACGCAGAACTTTCAGAAATCATAATATCCGACGCTATAAAAAGAGGCACCTTCTTTAAATCTTTTATCATTCTTATCCACATCAGGGACTCGTCATTAGCTCCGCCCATACCCGGCATGGTATATGCCGGATTTGCATTATGCTGAAATAATATTTTAGTCTCATACGGATATTGAAAATAGACTCCTCCCCAGATTTCCTGCCATATGCCGACGCCGAAAGGAAACCATGGACGCTGAGCAGGGAATGGAGATACGCCTTTTGCAATCCTGTTTTTATATTCATCGGTATCTTCATAAAAACTTCCTTCGCGTGATATTTTTACCCCGCTTGCGGGGACAAAATCAGGCCATTTGTTCAGATCGTATCTGTTCGTCATAAAATCGGCATTACCGCCGCCGTTTATGTAACCGCCTTTCCAGTCTATATTGCCGATTAAGCCATTCAGAAGCGCTATAGCTCTTGCGTTGTAATAACCGTTTGCGTGCATTGCCGGTCCTCTGTAAAAATCAGCGGCTGCTTTTCTTCCGTGCGAAGTAAACTGTTTAGCCAAATCTTTTATTAGATTTTTCGAAATGCCGGCTTCTTTTTCATATTCTTCATAATCATGAGAAGAAACTTCTTTCCACAAATATTGTAAACTTGTTAAACATGCAACGCCGTTTACGATAACAGGTTTTGTAGATAAAAATCCGGTCGGCCATAGTTCTGCCCTTTCTGTCGCAGATGCAAACGCAGGCGCTTTAGAAGCTTTGTCTATCACATACTGGTCTGAAGCTTTATAAAGAGGTCCTTTATCCGGTTTTAAAAATAAACCGAAATCGGGATGATTTTCATCAGCTACCACTAAATACGATGCGTTTGAATAATTAGGCTCTATATTCCTGGCTGCCGCATTATAATTAGGCAATTCTAAATATTTTTCGTTATATCTTTTATTTTCTAATATCCACCTTATCATTCCCATTGCAAAAGCGCCGTCGCCGCCCGGTTTTATCGGCACATAATCTGCATGAGCTATTTGATTTCCGCCTCTGGGGTCAATAAAAACAATCTTTTTGCCGCTTGCCGTTGCCTCGGCAGACCTGCGGGCAAGAGTTTGCATGGGAAAGTTGGCTTCATAGTAATTTGCTCCAAAAATCAAAAGAAAATCGCAATTAGGCTGGTCCGGTTTTAACATATTCGTTCCGGGAAATGTCCTGAATGTAGCTACATGATGCGTTAAATCGCAAATTGAAACATGAGGCATAGCATTTACTGAACCGAGGGCATTTGCAAACCTCGTTATAAAATTACCCTGCCCGCCTTCAGCTCTCCCCCAGTAAGAAACATACTGATTTGTTTTCGGTCCGAAGTCGGGATATTCCGGATTAGCCGGAGTATACCTATTTTGACCGTTGTTCCAAATATGTTTAAATCCTTCCACAGACCTGCTTTCTTCGCCTTTCACGTCTTTAAACAGATTGCCGCCGTTAACTACTTCATCTATAAGCTGTTCATAAGATATTACTTTAAATTTCTTTGAGCCCCTTTCTCCAACCCTCTTTAAAGGCATATAGACTCTGTACGGGTCATACACTGTTTGCCGTCCCGCCTGTCCTCTTGCGCAGAGCGAATGTGCTCCGTCAACATAAGGTTTAGAGGTATCGAAAGTTCCTCCGACATAAACCTTCGCTTCTTTAAAGGGTGTATCGTAATCTATATGCGGCTGTGTAGTTTGCGGGTCATACGGATTTCCGTCAAGTTTTAAAATGTTGCCCTTGAATAATCTTGCCATAATACCGCAATCGCTATGACACTGTTTACACGTTGAATATTTAACTTCCACGCCGGGCCATGTTTCAGGTCTCCCTGGATAAACATAAGTACC
>JAJYQZ010000125.1 GCA_021794335.1 bacterium | reverse complement strand
TTATTCCATGAAAAACTTCATCCGAAGACGATTTCCTAAAATTTTTTATCCATAGTTTCGAAGGGACATTTAATTCGGGCTTATGCGTCGTTCTATTATAAATTATAAATTCGGAACCGTCAGCCATAAGCAGTTTTTCGATAATGGATAATGCGTCTAAGATTAAGTAATTTATATTTAAATCCGACATTACCCCCTTATTTATATTGAGAGTTATATCGTAAAGCACTTCCATATATTCCGTCAGTTTTTCGCCGAGATGCGGTTCTTTGATTATCGTATTGTATATTATCGGGGATAATGCTTCGGTAAAAGCCGTGATTTTATCTATTAACTTATCCGAGAAATAGTTTTTTCTTTTAGAATAGACATTGAGCGAACCTAAAATTGTATCGTTCATTTTAAGGGGAATCATAGCGGAGGATTTATAGCCGTATTTTTCGGCAAAAACCAGCAAAGCTTTACAGGAAGGGTCATTTATGTCATTTAATATGACGGGCTTGCCGCTTTTAATAGCTCTCCCCGTCGGACCGTTTCCGTATTTCGAGTCGTCCCATCTTATCTCGATTTCATCGAGAAAGGATTTTTCAAATCCTATGGATAAAATCGGCTGAACCAGAAAATTATCTTTTTTTATACCTATCCAAGCGTAAGTTATGTTATAATTTGCAAGTAATTCTTCGACTATCTTTGTAAGGTTTTCCAGATATTTAAAATTCATTAAAATAATGGACCCCCGTTATGTAAATTTGTTGAAACAAAAAAGACCAGTTAAATATGCAAAAATTATATTATATTTTATACATTATTAAAAGCAAGAAAAATATCTTGACAAGTTTTAAAATAAATAATAACAATAATAAAATAAAAAATAAAAAAGTTAAAAAGAGGCAATCTATATTCGCAATCTAAATATAAATAAACGACTTTTAATAAACGGGAGGTATTTATTATGGCAATGTTAAATTTTAAAAGAACCGTTAACAATAATAAATTTCTAAAATTATTCCGTCCATCCATTATTTTTATTTTTGCCGCTTTTGCCGGCTTGATTTTAATATCTTTTGTATCCTTAAATACGCCCAAGGCTTATGCCTCCGGCATGCTTGGCGCGGAGGTAAAGGGCGGAGCTTATTTTCAAAATCTTTCGGGGCATGTAGCTGTCGGAAATTTAGTAAACGGATTTGCTCCTACAAACATAACTCCGTCGGATATCGGACTTCAAACAACCAAAACCGAACCGATGTTTAAAGCCGCATTCTTAATATTATACGACAATAGAATTTCTTTTACTTATGTGCCGTACACTTATAGCGGCTCCAAGGTTTTATCCCAAACCGTTTATTTTAATGGGCAGACTTATACCGCCAGCGCTCCCGTAACATCAAAATTAGACTTATACAGCTATAAACTGTTTTACACCCATAATTTTTCGATAAACAGGTATGCCGAAATCGGCATCGGCGTCGGCGTTAATGTCATTACCGCCAAAGCCGAACTCGATGCTCCTTCTCTTTCCCTTTCGGAATCAAAAAATGTGAATTTACCATTGCCTATTATCGGGGGAAGAATAAAAATTTCTCCACTTAACGATATATCATTGGTAGGAAAATTCCAGGGATTCACAATCGGTTCAAAAGGCTATTATTACCATATAAACGCGGGCGTAAACTATAAGGCGGTCGGGCCTCTGTCGGTTTTTGCAGATTATGTGTATGACAAGATTCATGTTAACACAAATAATGTCGATGGAAGTTTAGCGTTTGACGGTCCTGAGGTTGGTTTAAGGCTGAGATTTTAGTTATTATTTTAAATATAAATAAAGAGCTTATTATAAAAATGATTATAAAATCCTTTGGAGCCGCAAAAAATGTTACCGGAAGCTGCCACCTGTTAACGGATGATAAAGATGATGCGAATATAATGGTGGATTGCGGGCTGTTTCAAGAAAGGGATTTTGAGGATAAAAATTACGAACTCGGCTTCGATCCTAAAAAGGTTGATTATTTAATACTCACCCATGCCCATATCGATCATTGCGGCAGAATCCCTTTTTTGGTAAAAAACGGATTTAAAGGGCAAATTCTATGCACTAAACCGACATACCAACTTTCTAAAGTTTTGCTTTTAGACACCGGAAAGATAATATTCGAAAATTATAAATATGAATTAAAAAAATCTTTAAGGAAAAACGAAAAAAAGCCGGAACTTTTATATGACGAATCGGATGTTTTAAACTCATTCGATTTTTTTAACCCTGTTTTAGAATATAATAAGCCTTACAATTTAAAAAGCGGGTTTGTTATAGAAATTCGCGACGCAGGGCATATTCTGGGTTCATCTTTCGTAAAAATAAAGAAGGGCGATGGCTCGGTTATCTTTTCCGGCGATCTGGGAAACAAAGAAAAGCCGATAGTTAAAAACTTTGAATATCCCGATGAAGCAGATGTGGTGTACACCGAAACAACTTACGGAGACAGAAATCACAGAAGTTTTCAGGAGTCTAAAGAAGAATTTTTAGCGGCAATCACGGATACGCTCAAAAACAACGGCAATGTTTTAATTCCGAGTTACGCAACGGAAAGGGCTCAGGATATTTTATATCTGCTTAGAGAATTTTACGAGCAGGGACTTCTTCCCGAATGTAAAGTGTTTTTGGATTCCCCGCTTGCTTTAAGTGTAACCGATATATTTGTTCAAAATCTCTCTTATTTTAAAGAGGATAAAATTCCGCTTTTTAAAAAAGGCGATCCTTTCGATTTTCCATATTTAAATATCGTAAGAGATATTGAAGAATCTAAGCAAATTAATAATGTATCAGGAAGGGCTATTATCATTGCCGGAAGCGGAATGCTCCACGGCGGCAGGATTCTTCATCACTTGAAGCATAATATCTGGAAAAAAGAAAATGCCGTCATATTTGTCGGCTATCAGGCAAAAGGAACTCTGGGAAGGCTTATAGTCGAAAAAGAAAAAAAAGTGAATATTTTAGGCGAAAGTTTTAAAGTAAATGCGCAAATTTATACAATAAACGGCTTTTCGTCGCATGCAGACCAGAATGAACTTATAGAATGGGTAACTGCCGTAAAGACCAAGCCTCAAAAAGTATGCCTGATTCATGGCGATGAAAATGTTATGAAAATATATAAAAATAAGCTCGAACAACATGGATTTAATGCCTATATTCCGGGTTACGGCGAGGAGATTAATATCTGAGAAGCCGCGGCAGGATAATCATGCCGTTTATTTTAAAGGATTATTTAAACCGAAATTCCAAAGGTTTATTTACTGCGGTTGTGAATGGTGGAGCTGATCGGGGTCGAACCGACGACCTCTTGCATGCCATGCAAGCGCTCTGCCAACTGAGCTACAGCCCCTTTTGCGTTTTATGTTATGATATAATGATACTATATTGTCCTATTTTAAGTCAATAATTAATAATTAACATTAATAATTAATATTCTTGATAATATCGATATTATATGATAACATAATCATTAGTTTAAAAACACTGGATTCCCGCTTTCGCGGGAATGACACCTTTTGGGTAAAAAGTTAAAATATAGCAATGTCATTCCCGCGAAAGCGGGAATCCAGTGTTAGCGTTAATCCAGTGTTAGGATTTTCTATCGGCAATTTTGGGAATTTTGATACGCTTATATGAAAAAGCGCGTCCGCATGATTATTTTGAAAGTATTAACGGTAGCCGATTTAAGAGGAAGAAACAATATAATTTTATGGTATTTCAAAAATCATATTTTTTAAAATCAAAGGCGAGGACAACCGCCTTATTTTATTTTTTAAATTTTAATTTTATTGTTAATTTTGTTTTTTTTGATATTATTATAACCT
>JAJYQZ010000084.1 GCA_021794335.1 bacterium | reverse complement strand
TCAAGCCGTAATTTACAGATTTTTTGCCGATATTAAACTTACTCATAAAAAACAGGGAAATTTCAATTATCTTATTCTTTTTATTATTATCAAACGCCTCGACAGGTTTTCCGAATCTATTTTCAAATCGCGACTTGACCTCGATAAAATTTAAAACTCCGTTTTCACTTTCGGCAATGATATCTATTTCCTTATGCCCGCTCCTGAAATTGGTTTTTATAATTTTATAGCCGATTTTTTCTAAAAACTCCGCCGCAATTTTTTCCCCCGCATCCCCTTTAGCCTTATTGAAAGACTTGCCCATATTTTTATTGTACATATATGATAACATAACTAAAATATATAAAAATTTTAAAATTTAAATGTTTTTCTGTGTATTTCGCTAAAGCCGTATTCCGATAGATTTTTTTTATGCTCTTTGGTGGCATAACCTTTATGGTTTTTGAAGCCGTATTCAGGGTATTTATTATCTAAAAAAATCATTAAATCATCCCTAAAAACCTTAGCAATAATGGAGGCGCAAGAAACTATTTTAATCCTTTCGTCCGCCTTGATAACCGGAATAACTTTCAAACCGTCAAGTTTCGATAGATTTTTTGGAATGACGGGGCCGTCAATAATAACGATATCAGGCTTAACGGTTAATCCGTAAAACGCCCTTTCCATAGATAACATTGCCGCATTCAGGATGTTCATCTCGTCTATTTCGATATTGGATGCAACACCGACCGAATAAGACGCGGCGTTTGCTAAAATATCCGCGTAAAATTCTTTTCTTTTTCCTTCCGTCAATTGCTTGGAATCTTTGGCGCCCAATGGAATTTTATCTTTACCTATAATTACCGCGGCGGATACGACGGGGCCTGCTAAACATCCCCTCCCCGCTTCGTCTATGCCGCATATTTGCAAAGCCATATTATTGTTTATACAGTTTAATATTAACTATTACAAGAATAAAACGCAAATTTAATTCATAAACCTAAAGCCCGCTACGCCCTTGCAGGCTTTGCAGGATTAATAAATTCGCAAAATTCATTAATCCTTTTAATGCATCCAATTTTTCCGAGCGCGAATATAATCTCGAATATCGGCGGACTGATTTTTTCGCCGGTTAAAGCTAATCTTATAATCATGGCTTTTTCTTTCATAGTCCAATTGTTTTTGGATAAAAAATTATTAAATTCCTGCTTTACCGATTCTATGGAATTTTTTATAAAATTAAGAATTTCGGTTTTGTCGTTTAAATCACCTTTATAATCAAATATCGTATCGGGTAAATTGCCAATAAATGCTTTAAACTCCTGCAAAAAAAATACATCCCCTTCGTTAAAATTAAATTCGCTTAAAAGTTCTGCTTTGTATTCCTGTTCACCGCTTATAAAAAAATTTAATTTCTGCCTGAACTCGGCAAGCGTCTTGACTCTGGACTTAAGGGAATCCACCAGCGAAACGGTTTGAATGTCGGCTGCTAAAGGTTTTTCGGAGACATCTTTTATCTCGTTCAGTAGATTTATGATATCAAACGGGTCTTTGGATTTAATATAATGGGAATTTAACCATAAAAGCTTTTCGACATTAAATATTGCGGCGGATTTACTTATATTTTTAAAATCAAAATACCTTATTATCTCATCCATCGTGAATATTTCATCGTTTCCGTGCGACCACCCAAGCCTGATTAAATAATTAACCAAGGCTTCCGGCAAAAACCCTTCTTTTTTATACTGATTAACGGAGGTCGCCCCATGCCTTTTGGATAATCTTTTTCCGTCCTGTCCAAGTATCATCGACACATGGGCAAACTCCGGCGCTTTAAAGCCGAGCGCTCCGTATAGCATTATCTGTTTCGGGGTATTGCTGACATGGTCGTCCCCTCTGATTATGTGGGTTATTTCCATAAGCGCGTCATCGATAACGACGGCAAAGTTATAGGTGGGAATCCCGTCTTCGCGGACAAGGACAAAATCATCTATTTCATTATTATTAAAACTTACAAACTGGTTTCTTATTAAATCTTTAAAACCGGTGGTCAACCCCTGTCCTCTTTCGACTTTAAATCTTATCACATGGGGTTTCGACAAATCCATTTCGTCAGGTTTTAGGTTAAGGCACCGCCCGACATACATCGGCTTTTTGCCTTCCGAAGCAAGCCTATTCCTATCTTCATCCAAAAGTTCCTTGGAACAAAAACAGTAATAAGCCTTACCCTCCTTTAAAAGCCTGTCCGCATAACCTTTATATATGTCGAGCCTTTTGGATTGGTAAACAATATCTTCGTCAGGCACAATGGAAAGCCATTTAAGGCTGTCCAATATATCGGCTTCAAACTCCTTTGTAGAGCGTTCAAAGTCCGTATCCTCTATTCTTAAAACAAATTTTCCGCCGAAGTGTTTAGCGTAAGCATAGTTAAACAGGGCGGTCCTCGCGCCGCCTATATGCAAGTACCCTGTCGGACTCGGGGCAAATCGCGTCTTTATATTATCCATTTATTTTTTTATTTACCCCCTAAAATATTTACTGCCTAAAAACCAAAACAATCTTACTCTATTTAATTTATTTAATCCTAATATACGACAATAGACGAGTATCCGACGACGCTTGTGTAATCGCCCGTAACTTCTCCCGAATTTGTATAATCTACAAGTTTTGCATGAGTAGCGCCGGCCATTTTGGCTACATTAAGCATTATGGACGCAGGAATAAAACCGCACATAGAAATTTCATGCTCTCTCACTTTATTATATAAACCATTAGGGTTTAAACCTAAAATCTCCTTAATGGCAATATTATCTTTAGTTTTAGCCGCATCCGCAGATTCGTAATGAGTCATATCCGAGCTTGCGACTATCAAAACATCGTTAAGCAGATTCAGCTTTTTTAAAGCGTTAAAGATTGTTCTGGAGGCACGCAGTACCTCTTCATATCTTATAAAAGAAACAACAATCGGAACGATTGTAAAATCCTTTTTAACATTATATAACAAAGGAATCTGAACCTCGACGGAATGTTCCTTTAGTTGGGCAAGCTCATCCGAAATAAAGGGGCTGTCTTTCTCGTTTATTATAGCATTGGCTAACCCCGCATTAACCGGGACGCTAAAATCTTTAAATCCATATTCCCCGCTATTCATTATCGAATAATCGGCGCCTAACCCGGTATGGTTTGGGCCGATAATAATTATATTATTTTTTATATTAATTTCGGAGTATCCCGAATACGCGGTCTTTCCGGAGTAAACATAGCCGGCGTGGGGAGATATTATGCCAAACGCATCTATTTTTTCTTTTGGCGGGGCGATATTAAAAGAGGCAAGCAAACTTTTGATATTGCTTAATCCTTCGGGATAAAAATAACCTATTGCAGCAGGTTTTCTAATCAAACCGTCCACCTTCTTTTACGCTTATATTATTTACATTAAATCACCGATAATTTAATTATATCACACGCATCGCTTAATTTATACTCATTCGGGATTACTTTAATTTTGCAATAGAAAATATTTAGATGTTTCTTTTATATGTAAACACTGGATTCCCGCTTTCGCGGGAATGACGATAAGGGAATTTAAACTTTAACCCAACTGGTGTCATTCCCGCGAAAGCGGGAATCCAGTGTTTTTAAGCTATTGAGGTCAATTTATTGATTTCTATCGGCAAATTTGGGGGATTAACCCAAAATTGCCGTTACTGCGGATTGCAAGCCTCGACATAAATTAAGGTTTCGTCGGGGTTGGCATTGTCTCCTTCTTTTACATATATTTCTTTAACTATGCCGTCAATCGGGGTATGTATTTCATTTTCCATCTTCATTGCTTCGACGATTAAAACGGTATCGCCTGCCCTTACGGCGCTGCCTTCTTTAACCATAA
>JAJYQZ010000079.1 GCA_021794335.1 bacterium | reverse complement strand
CTTCATGGTATGAATTTGCGCTCGAAATAATTCATGTATTTAAGAGAACAAATTGTGAAATAATTCCGGTAAGCACGGATAAGTTTGTCAGACCGGCAAAAAGACCCTTTAATAGCATATTGGATAACTCGAAGATTAAGGAAGATTATAATATCGAACTCAGGCACTGGAAGGATGCCCTCAAAAAATACTGCAACGATATAGGATATTTTATCAGATAGCCCGTTACAATCCTTAATCCAGAATATAAATTTCTATTGCAGGATTAAGCATAATCCTTAATTTGCCGGTAGAAAATTCTAAAACTGGATTCCCGCGTAAGCGGGAATGACTTTGCAAGTTTTTAGGTTTTCACCCAACGGGTGTCATTCCTGCGAAAGCAGGAATCCAGAGCTTTTAAGGTTTTGAAGTATATTCTACAATTTCTACCTGCAATTTTGGGATAATCTTATGACTTGAAAAAACAAATTTCCGATATATAATATAAAATGCCGGCGTTAAGTATTAAGCTATAAATTAATAAAACGATTTAAGATGAAGGAGGTTTTATGAAAACGAAGTTTGGCATGGAAAAGCATGGTTTTTCTGCTCAAAAGTTTTTTTTATTGGCGCTTTTCATTTTAACGGCTGTATTTGTCATTACCCCGTTAGTTTCGGCAACTGCGCATATGATGTCAAAAAAAATGATGCCGGAAAAAACAAAAATGATGAAGAAAATGAACCCCGAGCAGGCAAGATTAATAGCCGAAGGGAAGAAGCTGTTCTATTCCGAAAGTATCGGAACCACAGGTCTTTCATGCGCTACCTGCCATGTGTATAGCGCAGGCACTTATATAAAAATGCACGGAATGGGAATGGTTATAAGGCCGCTTAAAAATGCCGCCGAAAAAATTATGGCATTCAATAAAATGCACCATGCACATATGACGGTTGAAAAAAAGATCGCAATGTGCGTCAGGTTTAATCTGAAAGGAACGGTATCTAAAGGCGAGGTAGAAGCATTAACCGCTTATGTTAATTCCTTAAGATAACAATAATCGTAAATTTCAAGACGATAAATTTTTTAAAGCGCTTTCTTTTTACCTAAAAGGGGAGCGCTTTGTTTTTATCCTGCGCAAATTTATATTAAAGCTAAAAAAGTAAAAAGGTGTTTATGTATAAAAGTTTATTAGGCAAAATTAAAAATAGATTTTTGACCGGTTTAACCGTGGTTATTCCGGGTGTTATTACGGTTTTTGTCGTTGCATGGCTTTTGAGGGAAGTCAATCGATTGTTTAGTCCATTTTCTCTCTTTTTAAAGCGTTATATTCATGTATATATACCCGATATCGGGTTAATATTGCTGTTTGTTTTAATTCTCTTCGCCGGTTTTTTTATCACGAATTGGATAGGCTTAAGGCTTGTTAATTTTTATGAAAATGTTATGCTTAAAATTCCGCTCATAAGTTTGTTGTATAAATCCACAAAACAGTGGGTCGATATATTTTCTCCGAATAAAACTTCTTTTAAAAAATTTATTTTAGTAAGGTATAACGATAATAAATATATTTACGGTTTTTTGACTTCTAATACCAGAATAAAAGAAGGCAGCGATGAAAACGATTATGTCGTTGTATATGTGCCGACAAATCATCTCTACATCGGGGTTAACATAATTGCAAGTAAAAATGATATAATAGAAACTAATCTTAGTGTCGAGCAGGGGATTAATATTGTTCTTTCCGCCGGCATAGCATTTCCGGATAAATTGTGAGGTTGTTTAACTTTATGAACATATTAGTGACGGGCGGGGCAGGCTATATCGGCTCTCATACAATCATTAGTTTGGTTGACAACGGGTTTTCGGTTACGGTAATAGACAATTTTTGCAGCGGTCATATCGAGGCAATAAATGCCGTAAGCAAGTATGAAAATAAAAAAATCAAAGTTTATAACGCCGATTTTTCCGATATTAATGTACTCGAAGGCATAGTTAAAAAACATGATATAAACGGAGTAATTCACTTCGCCGCCCACAGCCTTGTCGGCGAATCTATGGATGATCCTCTTAAATACTATAAAAACAATGTTGCCAAGACAATTTTATTCCTCGAATTTTTAAAAAAATCGGGCATAAATCATTTTGTATTTTCGTCTTCCGCGGCTGTTTACGGTATTCCGGATAAAAATCCTATAGATGAGACGAGCAGGTTAAACCCTATAAATGTTTATGGAAGCACCAAACAGGCGGTTGAAAATTTGCTTGACGGCATGGGCAGGGCTTACGGATTTAAATATATATCTCTCAGATATTTTAACGCGGCGGGGGCGCACAAATCCGGTATTATAGGAGAAGATCACCGTCCCGAAACTCATCTTATACCGAAGGTTTTAAAATCCGTTGCGGCGGGGAAAAATAAGGCGGTTGTTTTTGGCAACGACTATCCGACTCACGACGGAACCGCGATAAGGGATTATATTCATGTGGATGATTTAGCCGGCGCGCATGTTTTATCGCTTAAATATTTAATAGAAGATAAAAAGAGCAAAAGCGGCGTTTATAATCTTGGCTGTGAAAAAGGATATTCCGTTTTGGATATTCTCAGAAAGACGGAGGAAATAACCGGAAAGAAACTAAAAATAGAATTTGCGGGAAGAAGGGAAGGCGACCCCGCCATTTTAGTGGCAAGTTATGAAAAGATAAAAAAAGAACTGGGCTTTGAATTTAAATATAATATAGGCGACATTATCAGTTCCGCATGGAGTTGGCATTCAAACCATTTAAACGGTTATATTGCAACATAGAGGCATGTTTTATTTATGAAGCTAAAAACTTACGCACTATTCCCCGCGTTTTTTTCATCTATTATCGATAACAAATTTAGAAATTTGTTTGAAAATATGGAAAAAAATGTGGAACTTATGGGGGTTAAATCAGGCATGAAGGTTCTTGAGGCGGGGTGCGGAAGCGGATTTGTAACAGAATTTTTATCAAAAGCCGTTGGAAAGGAAGGGTCGGTGATTTCTATCGATATCCAGAAAAAGATGATAAAAAAGGCTCAAAGGAAAAGAGGATATTTGCAAAATGCCTTTTTTCGCGTTTCCAGCGCATCCGATTTAAATTCTATCAAAAATGAGGAAATAGACCTTGCTTTTCTTTATTATTCGTTTCATGAGATAGAAGATAAAGAAAATGCCGTTTCCGAGTTATTTCGCGTAATAAAGCACAACGGAATGCTGTCGATTAAAGAACCCAGGTTTGAAGTTTTTGAAAAAGACAGGGAATCTTATAAAGAGTTAATAATAAGCAAAGGTTTCAGGTTTATCGAGAGTATTAAAAATTGTGATTTTTTAGGATGCTATCTTAAATTTGTTAAGAATTGATATATTTTATAAGAATGCACAACAGATTTTATATAGAAGAAGAAATCGGACATTATTTGGGAAAGGAAATAGACTTAAGTTCGATAACAGACCATATTAAAGCGTTTCGTAAAAAAGCGGATGATGAAATCAGGTTATACGACGGTTTGGGAAATGTGTATTCCGCAAAGGTTATCCAAATTTCGAAAAAATTTACCAAAGTTAAGCTGATATCAAAAGAGACTTTTTCGGAAAAAAAAACCAAAATTAACCTTTTTCTACCCCTTATCACATCCCACCTGATGGATCAGCTTCTTTCGAGGTTGTGCGAAATGGAAATAAGCGAAATTTTCCCCGTGGTTACCGAAAGATCTATTAATTTAAAAGACGGCAAAGAAACAGATAATAAATTATTAAAATGGAATAAGATTTCAAAAGGGGCTTGTGTTTTAGCGGGTAAAGCCTTTTCAACAATAATTAATAAACCCGTAAGTTTAAAAGATTCGTTTAGATTGGCGGCAAATTTC
>JAJYQZ010000141.1 GCA_021794335.1 bacterium | reverse complement strand
ATTTTTCAAAAGCGTTATGTTATCCCGCTTTTCAAACGCTTTTTCAACATCTTTCCAAAGTTCCACGTTTAACTCACGGATTCCTTCGGGGATAGTGGGGTATACTTGAAATAAATCATCCAAATAACTTCGTTGGCTTGCGTATTCTATACTTAATTTTGTCCAGTAGTTCATATTTTTATAAGTTATTATAAATTTTATTTTCCGCTTTCAAATCTCCTTCTGCGTTCATCAAGTGTTTCTCCTTTATACATCCAATAATCGGTTCCGGCTACGCCAAACTGATAGCCGGGTATCTTTTGGGCTGAACGAGATAAACTTGTTTTTTTGCCGTTTAATTCAATAGAGTTAGCGGCATGAGTATCAATAACTTTCGCTTTTATGCTTTCGTCGCGGCTGAAATATAATTCTGCTCCAATCGGGATCTTCACCATTTCAAAATTAAATCTGCTTCGTATTTTTCTTGCGGTGTTTAATGCCTTTTGATCTTCTTTGGATTCAACAAAATCTTTTTCGGGTGTTATGTTTTTTATTTCCGCAAGTTTCACGGCCGCGACTACTCGCCCTGGCGCGACGCGGAAAAATTCTCTTTTCGGATTGACGCGATTGTCGTCAAAAGCGTCATGGAGTTGATGTTCAACGAATTGTGCGTCTTCTACGGTGCAAGCATAGAAAACTGTAAATGGAAGCGGAATATTTGAAGGCGCGCTTAATTCTTTAACACGCTGTTCAAGGTTGTTATTTGTTCTCCCGATCTTTACATATCCAGGCATTGCTTCGTTTGTGAGAATATAAATGATTTCGTTCATATTTATTTCATTAAAACATCAAGCGAAACGCCGAGCGCGTCCGCAATTTTTTTAACAGTATCAATGGTGGGGCTTGGCGTTGCACCCGCCTCTATTTTAGCAATCGTATGAAAAGCCAAATTTGCCTTTTTTGATAAGACATCTTGAGAAATACCGAGTTTGTTTCGGTATTTCTTTATATTCTCGCCGATTGTGGATTTCCCCTTTGACATATTCGTATAGTTTTACTATGATAGTTAGTGAGAGTATAAAACCTTTATCATCAATAGCTAGTGTATGAAATTTTTAATGTTTAGTCAAATGAAATTAGGGACCCAAAATTGCCGATAGAAAATTTTAATTCTGGATTCCCGCTGAAGCGGGTTGGGACTTTGCAGGTTTTTAGGTCTTCACCCAACTGGTGTCATTCCCGCGTAGGCGATATTTTTGGCCGCAAGTTTATCAAAGCATGTCTTTGATGTGGACAAAAATGCCAGTGTTCATATAACTTTAAAGCCATTTTAGAGATTTCTATCGGCAATTTTGGGAGGGAGTTTCTTGTCGTTGCCCGCGCACGGGTGGGTTGGGGCAAAGGCAACACTTCTTTTTCTTGCGGCGCATTTTGCGAAGCAAAATACAAAGTCAGTCGGCATCCAAATCCCTTTAAAATTATAGTCAAGAAGCATTTTGTAACAATACTTTAATAAATATATATTCTCCCTTTCCCGTCTTGCGGAAAAAGACTTTATGTCCGCAGTCCGCAGCCCGCGATTAGTTAGTGAACTACCCCACCCTTACGGGCGAGGCTTCTTGGTTCTTAGACGGGGTGCTTTTTAGTGCATAAGTATTGCCACTTACGATGTCATCCACAGAGCCCGTCTCCCCAAGCGTAAATTCGGCAAGTTCCTTGCCTATTGCTTTATTTAGTATATTTATAGCTGCATTTATATCTCTGTCGTGTTCGGTATGGCAGACGGGACAAACCCAGTCTCTTACGGATAATGTCATTTCTTTATGAATATATCCGCATACCGAACAGGTTTTCGAGGTATTGCGGGGATTTACTCTTTCTATATAACACCCAGCCTCTTCCGCTTTGTATGTTAGAAAAGAAAGGAACTGTCCCCAGCCTGCATCCGAAATAGATTTTGCAAGATGATGATTTTTGACCATATTTTTTATTTGTAAGTCTTCTACGGCAATATAACCGTAATTATCTACAATCTTTTTCGATAATTTATGTTGAAAATCTTTTCTCTGATTAGATATTTTCTTATGTAATTTAGATACTTTAACCCTCCCTTTCTTGCGATTAGACAAACCCTTTTTCTTTTTCGATAACTTCCTCTGTTTTAACTTTAGTCTTTCTTCCGAAGCGATCAGATATTTGGGATTCTCCACAGGATTATCTTTTATAATTTCACTATCGGAAAGACCGGCAAACGACTTGATACCCACATCTATCCCTATTTTTTTATCGGGCATGTTCTTTTTAACGGGCTTATAATCTACCGAAAAACAGACATACCATTTGTCTATTTCTTTTTTGATAGTACATGTCTTTATATTACCATTTATAGAGCGGTGCAGTTTGAGCTTGATAAACCCGATTTTAGATAGTTTTAATTTAGAGGAGACGATAGAAGAATCAATAGAGAAACCGGATTGTGGATAAGTAATGCTGTCGTATCTGCCGAAAGGCTTAAAACGGGGATAACCTGCCTTGCCGTTCCTCTTTTTTAACCTACTGAAAAATCCTTTATAAGCTTTATCCACCCTGAATAAGATGTCCTGCAATACTTGAGAGTGAATATCCGTAAGGTATGGTATATTCTTCTTATCGTGAACTAATATCTTTTGCTGTTCTATGCGGGATAATCCTTTGCCGGTCTGTTCGTAATGACGGTTTCTATCGACTAAGCAGGAATTATAAAGAGTGCGGCAGGTTTCAAGCGTCCAGTCTAATTTATCCCTTTGTTTTCTTGTCGGATACAACCGATACTTATATGTTTTTAACATTTTGAGACTCATGCATTTTATATACTTAATTATAACATAACTAAAACATAATGTTACTGCAAAAATAAATAATTTTGTATTGCCTTACATCCCCTATCTTATGAAAGGGGACTTCACGGCAATGTCAGTTAAAAATCTTAAAATATTAAAATTTAATGTAAATTTTAAAAATATTGAGAAAATTAAAAAAAAGTAAAAATATATTGATTTATTTTTAAAAATTTGATAGATTATATATAAAATTCGATAAATTTATGATATTGTCTTTTTAAGAGCATAAGTGTATTATTAAAACAATTAGCACTTAACGGGTTTAAGTGCTAAAATTAACATATCGATTCAAATTTATAAATACATTATTCGGTAAATGGCGCTTAATTTTAATTAATTTTTTTAATAGTTAATAATAGTATAAAAAAATTAAAAATTAATAAACTAATAAGGAGAAGTTATTTATGAAAGTTAAACCGTTACAGGACAGGATTTTAGTCGAAAGACTTCAGGAAGAAGAAAAAACAAAAGGAGGGATTATAATTCCCGATTCCGCAAAGGAAAAACCGATGCAGGGAAAGGTCGTAGCTGCCGGCGGCGGCAGAATTACCGAGGACGGGAAAAAGGTCCCGATGGATGTCAAGGTCGGGGATATTGTTTTATTTGCCAAATATTCGGGCAATGATGTAAAAATCGATGATAAGGAATACCTTATCATGAAAGAAGACGATGTCTTAGCTATTGTCGAAAAATAAAAATAATTAATATTTCAAGGTATTATTTAAAAATTTAAATTCGTAAATTCGGAGGAATAAAATAATTATGGCAAAAGAATTGAAGTTTTCATCAGAGGCAAGAGCTGAAATTCTTGCAGGCGTCAATGTTCTTGCAGACGCGGTAAAGGTAACGCTTGGACCGAAAGGCAGAAATGTCGTTATAGAAAAATCTTTCGGCTCTCCCACAATCACAAAAGACGGTGTTACCGTCGCAAAAGAGATTGAGTTATCGGACAGGTTTCAAAATATGGGCGCTCAGATGGTAAAAGAAGTCGCTTCCAAGACATCCGATACCGCCG
>JAJYQZ010000271.1 GCA_021794335.1 bacterium | reverse complement strand
TTTTAAATTTTATTAATAAAAGTTTAAATGAAATCGATAAGACGGATATAAAAAACTATCAATTGCAAAGAAAACTTGAAGTAATGTCTATGCCGAAAAATCTCGGCAAAAAAGAATCTCAAATAAGTTTTGCAATTGCAAACGGAGAGATACTTACTTTATCTAATTTCTTTAATTTTTGTATCGAAAAAAACTACATCGATAAAAACCCCTGCGTCGGAATTAAAAGGCTTAACGAATTATCCCGCCTTAAAACCTTATCCGATTCCGACATTCAAAAGCTCATCGCCGGAGCCACAAATAAACTTACCAGGGATTTAATTGCTTTTCTCATTTATACCGGCTGCCGTAAGGGCGAAGCCCTTAACCTTAAATGGGACGACGTGGACTTACAGAACGACGTAATAGCGGTTAAGGGGACTAAAACGAAGTATGATAGGTATATCCCTATTTCAAAGCCCTTAAAAGCTCTTTTAAGTGGCATAGAAAAGAAAGATGGCTATTTATATGTCTTTAATATAAATGGCGCTAAAGTCGGCGATTTTAAGAAGTCTTTTCATACCGCCTGCCGAAATGCAGGACTTAAGGACTTACATATCCACGACTTGCGCCACGTATTCGCAAGCAAAATGGTAATGAACGGAACGAGTCTTTATATTACCGGCGAGCTGTTAGGTCATAGAACTACGCAGATGACGAAGCGGTATAGCCACTTGGTTCCGGAGACGCTGAAGAAAGCGGTCAATGATGTCTTTGAAGGCTGGCAAGGAGAAGATATAAAGAAAGAAAAGCGATAAAGACTAAAGAAGTTTAGGAAAAAATTTATAAGTTGCGGAGGCGAAATATTATGGAACTATTTCAGAAATTATCTCCGCCTAAAATTTATGCAATTTGATTAACCAATTAATAATTTTAAAAATATTTTTATAATATCTATGTTTTTTCAAAACAATTGCACAAAACCTGTCGATAAACCTAATTACCCCGTAAAATTATATACCTTTACAGGCATTATAGAGCAAAATCTCGAATATACGCTAAACCTTATTTCAATGCTCGAGGACCCGGCCGTAAAATATAAAAACGAAGACTCATCTAATAAACTTACAAAACTTAAAACGGATATAAAATTCGATATTACAAATTATTCGCTGGAAAAAATTATCGAAATTATAACATTTACGACCCTTTTAGAAAGTGTTTATAATTCTACAAACGAAATCAAGGGCTACATAAAAGAACTTATCAAATACCCGCCCACCGGGTTTGATTTATCGGAAATAGCTATAAAAATAAGCGGCATAGCTAAAAAGCAGATAGACGGATTTTTTGCCGTTAATATCGATACCGGTTTAGAACCTGCAATAGCCGAAACCGAACGGCTTATAAACACGGCGTTAAGACGACTGCATAAGCTAAACGACAATGAAAGGCTCGAAAAGGGCAGGATAGTATATTATTCCTGTATTATTACGGTTTTGAAAGAAATATTAGAAAAAACAAGTTCGTTGCAACTATCGCATATTCCGACTTCAGCGTAAAACTTAGTTTCAATAACTTTTACACCTTACATATCGCTCATGGATTCGGCAAATTAACTTTTTTGCTCGCTTTAACAAAATTAACATTCTGCCACGCATGAACCCCGTTTTTCACCATCATTCTACCTATTTCAAAAATACAGGCAGTGTTTATATCATCGACAGGACTTAATATATCGTTTGGCATTATATGTATATGACACAATGCGCTATCCCTTACTCTTTCAGTGCCTATATACGTGTAAGCTTTGCCGTCACATTTAACTAAATCAAATATACCGCTTAAATCGTAAATTCTATCTGGAACCAAACAACCGTCTCCACTAATTATACCGGCGGCTATCGAATGATTGCCAGCATCCACTACTGAAATTCCCCACGGAAGCCATGCCTCAACTCTATGATTATCGTCCTGACGCCATGAAACCTTATTTTTTCCCGCCCCATAACTAGTCAAGGCATCTAAAAGCCTTTCCCTGTTCCACATAGTCGGTATTACAATATCCCTTTTTAAATCCAGATTAAAATTCTTACTATTATTGTCATATGCTTCTACTTTATTATCCTTGTTTCTCATCTCGGTCCAAACATATTTTTCTGTGTCGTCCCAGAAGAAATCGCAGAAAAAATTAAAATCCACTCCATTGTCCTTGCTCATTAAATTACTAATCTCAATATATTGTATTGGAAATGAAAGAGATTTAACGACATCTACTAAAGCATATTTATTTTTTTCTAATACCTTAGACGCAAACTCCATAATGCTATTAAATTTTTCTAAATCAGAATCTTTCTTTTTTAATAAACCGCTTAAAAAAGCAGAAATCGAACCCATCTTGCAATCCTCCCCTTTTATTTATTTTTTTTAAAACCTCATCGCCGCTTCCAGTTTTATCCCATTAAGCAGATAAACATAAACGGAATGTAAATTAGCCCCGGTTCTGGCTACTACCCTGTATCCGTAATAATCGGCGGTAGCCTTGCCGTACTGCCTCGCCTCCGCAATAGTATTGTTTATAACGGGCTTTATTCCTTGCGGCAGATTATCCCAGCCCGCCATGTTGGTATTTTTTACCTCGTCGATATTGCCGTTGCATATTTTATAGTTTTCAATAGCCCAATATCTATGTTCGGGAAAGCCCTTTGTGCGCCTTATTATACTGATAATCTTACAACCGGATATAGTCGCTGTTATAGGAATAGCGTTATAAGTATATGCGCCCCACGTGTAATTATAAGGACTGTTTGAATTATAAACCCGCATAGCGAGCTTGTTGAAGTTGGAGTCTGAGCGGTTGTAGGACGGGTTAAGGACGCCGAAGGCATAACTTGCGTTTGCCGAAAACAGAATATAGGCGATAATCGAAACGAAAAATAATTTTCTCATAAATTTATTTTTTAGGAACAAGTTTTACGTATTCGCAAGCCGCATAAAAACCACGACGAAAATGCAAATCAATACAAGCATTCGAACCTGAAGGCGCGTACTGTTCAATATCGCCAAACGTCCGCATTACCATATTACCTTGAGAAGTATTGTATATCCACTGTATTATCGGCTTTTGACCTTTAATTCCCCTGATTAGCACTTGATTTACGCTATGTTTCCCATAGGTGATAAAACCATAATCTTTTACGATTTTATATCCGGGTATTTTTGAGAGCATAGATATAAATATAAGATTTTGCGCCGATGCGTTTTTTGCCAAACCAATAGACAAAAAAGCAAAAAGTAAGATTGCCAAAAAGAAAAATAATTTCTTTTTCATAATTACCTCTAAATTTTATTTTTAAAGTGATTCACCGATATAAACAAAATTTACATTTTTTTTAAATAATCATTTAATTCTATCATATGTCTTAATTTTCGGCATTCTACGCCGTAATTATTATTTCTTGTTTTATCGTAAGGAAATAAAATTCTTCCTGAATCTATTTTTTTCCAATCTTTAATATCATCAATAATAGCCCAACCGGCAAGAAAAATTTTTGCGTTTTTAAAACCATAATTACCCGTCATCCATTTCTTTTTATCGATAAAAAATAATTTGTTATTTGCCGATATATAAATATTTTTAACTTTAACTTTGTCGTTAAACGAACTAATGGCGTCTATTTTATCGATAAAAAACTTCGTATTAATAAATGCCTTGTTAATGTTATAAACTTTACTTTTTATAGATTTACCATCTCCAAAGGACATAATTATATCGACGGAACTTTCTAAATTTGCTGCGTCTTTATCTAATTCGCTAATACTGTATTTTTTTAGACAATCACAATCCGGTGATTCACATTCACAAATATCATTGTTGTGATAAAATGAAATCGGTTCGCTATCGGCTATTAAGAATGGGAATATATAAATATTTTTAACTTGTTTTTCAAATTGATCAACTGGAATTAAAGCCCATCCTTTGCTATATATATCATCAACGGTTCTGGTATCTTCTTTATAATGCTCAAATATGTGGAATCCCTTAATATCGCAACTAAGCAACCGATTTTTTGCGGTTATAAAGACTATTTCGGAAGTATCTTTAGTTCTGTAATCTGTCTTTAACGGTTCGGAAATAAACGGCAAATCATATTTTTCGCTTAATATATCAAAACATGAATTTTCGATGGTTATACCTGTACATATTTTTTGAAATCGTTTTACTTCTTCTTTTGAATATTTCATCCTATTATAGGTATAATTAAGACTTTGGGCTGCATAGATTATACCGTTCAAAATATTTTTACGGGAAACAGGAAATATCTCGTCGTTTATCATTATATTTTCCTGAAAGTTAAACAATAATGATGAAAATTATTAGTAGCATAAGCCGTAGGAAACCCGTATATACCCAACTTTTTATTTTCTTGACACCATATCCTTTCTCCTTTTAAATCCCACAAACCTGTTTTTTGCATCAGTAAAGCAAATTCCCATGCTATAGGCTCAAGTCTGCCATCGATATTCATGTTTTGAATGATAATCGTAATATATTTTTTTTGCCGAAGAACTCGAAAAGCGGCAGAAAAAATATCCACTAATAAACATATATATTCTTCTTTGGACTTAATATTACCAATATCATTTGAATCGTCTGAATAAAATACCGGTTCGTTTTGAATTTGTCTAATTTTATGTCTCGTATCCTTGTTGCCGCCTCTGCTCTTACGCAGCATATTATAATACGGCGGGGACGTAAAAATATAATCTACGGACTCGTCTGATATTAGACGATTATCGTTTAATATCTCTAATGCATTTCCTACTATATAGGGCGAAGAAGTGCGAGTTTGCGCAAAAGATTTATATTTTTCCTGTAAATCTATACCTATTGATTCTCTTTTAAGATTATCCGCCGCTATGAGCGTAGTTCCCGTTCCGGCGAAAATATCTAAAACCGTCTGTCCTTCACGGGTAAAAAACTTAATGTACTCCTCGGCCAAAGATAATGGGAACGTCGCCGGATGGCAAGCGGTTTTTTGTTTATCCGCCTTATCGCTCAGCAGAAACCAAGATTTGGTGAATTTTATCCAATCGGAAGCGCTTAAATCGTTTAATTTTTCCGCTTTGTCTTTAATTTTGTTTACAAATATTTGTTTGTATTTTATTATCTCTTCGTTCAATAAAATTACCCCCCCTCTATATTTTAAAATTATATATAACCGCCGTCGTCGCCAAAAATAGCACAGGCACGAACGCAAAGTGAAACTCTTTTACACCGCTTTTACCTTCAATCCCGTCTAACCTCGCCCCTGCGTAAAAAATTATTCTTCCAAATATTATAGCAAAAATTAAAATAATAACAATTTTTTCTATACCGACACGGCTATAATTTCACAAAAACAAATACCGCCATAATTAAATATAAAACCCCCGCCGCATATTGAAATAATACATTCTTTTTCGTCATTATCCTTAAACTAACCCTCGGATAATATCCTATTCCATAAGGCACTCCGGACATAGTAAAACAGTCCATTATCCAGTGAGTCAATAACCCCGCCGGAAAGGCAAGATAATAAAGTTTGCCGTATAAAACTACCAGAATGGAAACTAAGAGGATAAAACCAAGACTATGAAGCGTGCCTCTATGAGAATAAAATTTCCCTTTTCCCGCATTTAGCAGTCTTGCCATGAAACCGTCTATATCGGGAAACACAGCGCCCGCTACACATAACATGAATATTAATCCGGCTATATGTAAATCGTGAACGTTTTTAGCATAATATTTTAAATGCCGCAGGGATTTTTCGTTAAATCCGGCAATCTTTTCCAAGATTACCGCTGTTGCTACACCGCCTATAATGTGGACTTGTCTTACCATAATAAAATATTATAATTTTTTTCTTGACAAAAATCTATCTTATTATATAATAAAATCTAACGCAGTATGTATAATACTTTGCGGAAAATTGATTAATAAATCTTAATAACTTTTAATAGGTCTTACGAAGTCGTAAATTTAATAACTATTAAAAGTTATTAAGATTTATTAAGAGTTATTAAATTTAACCCTTAAAACGCACGAAAGGAGAAGACTTTATGGAAAAAATCGTTTTATCTACCGACATCGGTTACAGTTACACCAAATACGCTCATAACGGCGTATTATCTAAGTTTCCGTCCGTTATCGCCAAAGCGTCTTCCGCCGGTTATATCGGCGAATCTACGAGCTACGAATACGGCGGGAAACATTATAACGTCGGAAATGCGACAGATTCGCATACCGTAGCAACGAGAACCGACGACTTTATCACGAAATACTCCCCTCTTCTGCTCGCTCATATATTCGCTAAGGAAGATTTGAAACCCGATACTATATGCGTATCGCTTTCAATATCCGAGTATAAGGCGAAAGAAAAACAACTGAAGGAAAAGGTATCAAAGTTTATCGTAAACGATGAACTTTTCCAGCAGGAAGCCGTCGTATTCCCGCAAGGAATGGGAATATGGATACTCGTCGGAAGACCGTCTGATGCCGTAATAATAGACATCGGCTATAATACTCTCGATATTTTCGTAGTCAAAAACGGTTCTCCGAACAGGGAACATTCGACGGGATTTCCGGGTATAGGAACATGTATCCTTGCGAACGAAGTTTCCAGTTATATCTCTCATAAATTTGACGGTATATTCATACCCGAACTCGAAGCTAATAAATACCTGCAGGATAAAAAAATAAAAATCTTACGCAAAGAGTTCGATTTATCCGAATTTATAGAAGACAAAAAAGAGGATTATACCGAGACGGTAATTAATTCCGTTCTTACGATACCGCAGGTAAAAGATATTGCGTTTAAGACGGACAATTTCATTATCGCCGGCGGCGGAGCCTATTATATCGACCACGACGTTAAAAATAAATACGGCATATTTATTCCGGATAATCCCGAATATGCGAACGTCTCCGGCTTTTTACAGCTAATCGGGGGCTAATATGGACAAATACAGAATATACGCCGATATTGAAGGGGAACTCTCCGAGCTTTTTAAGAATAAAAAATATAAGCTTCCTTTCGGGTTTAAAAAACAATTAATGCAGAAATTAATAGACGACTTCGCATCGCTGTCCAAAAACAAAAAGGAGCTTAAGGAAAATATTATCGATTACATTTCCGGACGGATACATCTCGATTTTCATAAAGACGGTAAATCCAATAATACGCCGAAGAATTATTTAGACGAACTTAAAAATATAAAAGATAAGTTTTAAACGGTAAATATGTAGGGGTGGGTGAGCAGTTGAAACAGGCAGACTGTAAATCTGCTCTTTAAAAGGCGCACAGGCTTAAATCCTGTCCCCTACACCAAAAAGGATAAATTATTTGCCGGGCATCCCGGCAAAGGAGGCAAAAATGTTAATGTGGTATGAAATTTTAGGTATAGTGATATTAGTTATGGTAATTCTCCTGTTGTTAAAAAAATTATTCAAAGGCTCTGGGGGGCTATACTGGAATCTATAGGGGAAGTATTGAGCAATATATCGGCAGAATTTATTTTGTATATATTATTTTTTGGGGCGGTTATCTTTTTGTTGCTTTATTTATCTTCTGCTGCTTCTTCTGGCAGTCAAAGTGCGCAGATTTTTTTACATTTATTAAATCACTCTGAATAAAATATAATTAATTAAAGAAGGAGAAGTTGATTATGAAAACTGATGGTGAGCATGAACCGCTCAAGGACGGGGCATTTTTAACTAATTTGTCCCTTTTTTATTTTTATGTTATAATCTATCTTGAAAGTATTTTTAATCTAACAATAATAAATTATTCAAGGAGGTAATTTTATGAAAGTACTTACCGTTTCCGCGCCTATTATAAGGCTTAATGGAAAAATCAAGCAATTTTTATTTTCTCCGGCAGGCTTAACGGCTATGCGGCTAATTCCTGTGGCGTTACTATCGCTTTCTTTTATCCTTGCCGCCTCTTCCGCCCACGCTTCGACGTCTAACGGTGCGGAGTTTGCTCCGTTACTTACACTACTTACCGGCTGGATATTAGGAATCCCGGGAATAATTGCCGCAATCGCCATTTCTCTCGGCGGTCTTTTTATGGCGTTTTCCAAAGGGATAACTGTTTTTTTCGTAGCCCTCATCATTGCCGCCGCGATATTTACCATACCGTCGATAGCTACCGGTATAGCGACGTCTCTCGGCGGAGCTACTTTTTATAATTTAACCGCTTAACTTAAACTTTAACTTAAAATAAGGAGGATGAATTTATGGAAAACTTAAAAGAACAAACACAGGCTAAAGAAGCGGCGACTTTAGATACAAACGGAGAACGTCAACCGATAAACGTTTACGTCAGCGTTAATAGAGACGAACTTGCTTCCGCAATAGAGGAAGGCATCGATAAAGCGACGGAAGATTTAACCGCTCATTTTCAAAAACAGACAAAACTCTTCATGTTTATTTTTTCAGGCATACTTTTAATACTTGTGTTCATCGCTATTATCTTGTCGTCTTATCACAATATGCCGCTTCGCTAAACTTTTTAAATTTAATTAAATGGAGGTAATTCTATGAAAAAGAAAATTTTGTTATTTTTTTTAGCGTTGGCTTTAATTTTATTGCCCGCCATAAGCTACGCCGGTCAAGGCTCACTTTTCGGCGGCTTAGTTAATAAACCCGCTTACAACCGTTCGTCCGTTCAAACGTTATTCAATGCAAACAACGAGATAGGATTATCGTTTAACTCCATTGGGCAGTATTATACCGAACGTATCGGGGACAATGAGACCGGCAGAATTTCCGGGATTAATATTTCTATTTCGTCTCTCGGTAATTTATTTACCGTCCCTCTTGTTTACGAACATCTCGGATTTTCTAACTCTTTCGGCAATTTCAACTACACGGATTCTGCAGACAGCGTTAATACTACCGATAATACTCAGATTTTTTCCGCCTCCGCCCGTCTCGGCAAGGCTTTCGTTTTAACCAGCAGGACTTTACTTATCCCTTATTTGTCCTACGGTTATCGTAAATGGGACAGGAATATCGCTTCCACATCCACGATTACGGGTTATCAGGAGATTTATTCCTATAACGACTTAGGATTAGGTTTAATTGCCAATTATGCCGTTACCCCTAAACTCGTATTAAAAGGCAGGGTTCAGTATGCGGAAATGTTAAGTAATTCAATGATTGCAAACCTCCTGCCGGATTATCCCGCAATGACGTTCTCTCTTGGAAATAGACCGGTATATACGCTTGCCGTAGGCTTAGATTACGCCGTTTACGGACCGGTTCATTTAAACGCGGGAATTAGGTATATGAAAACATTTTTTGGCAAATCCGTTATAAACGAAGCGGGTTTTTATGAACCTTCGTCTATGACCGAAAACTTCGTTTATAACGTCGGTCTGGCTTATAGCTTTTAATTAATTCTTATGGCGGTTATATGATAAATCATATAACCGCCTATCTTTTATCGAAAATTAGGGCTTAATTAACCCGTTATATAAACAAAGTTTATAAGAGTGGCTTAATTTTAATATGAAAATGAAAAGCGTCGAAAACTATTTAATTAAAAACTTCGTCAATAACCGAAACACCGACGAAAAGATTTTTTCTATTCAAGATCTCTTATTGATGACGCAGGATAAAGAATTTTTAAAACGTATTTTAAGAAATTTCTCTAAAACGGAAAGGTTTATATTAATAAACACGCTTTTTATGGATAGGGTCGAAAGATATGTTTACGGCGTATATTTTAACCACTACAAAAGGAGAATAAAAAACAGAAAAGAAAAAAAGCCGATTAGCAGGCTGTCGTCAATAGATATAAAAAATTATATTAGAAAATATTTTCCGAATTATCATTTCAGAAAAAATATAAACGTGGATAAAATTGTTAAAAAGCTTAAAAATAAAGCCTATTACGATGTACAAAATTATAAATTAAATAAGGAGATTAATTATGCAAGAAGAAACTAAAAGCACGTTAGTTACTGTTGGAATTTTTGTAGGGATAGTTGTTGTAATAATTTTTTTAATAGGACTCATTGCTTATATCTATCCCAGTTACAATGTATATTCCTCAAAACTCTCCGGCGAAGCGGTTTTAAAGAAAGCTCAGTATTCGGAGTATTCCGCAAGAATAAGGGCTAAGGCTAAATTCGAGGCGGCAAAGTATCTTGCCGAGACGGAAGTAGAGCGGGCACAAGGCGTCGCTAAGTCTATCAAAATAGTAGGAAACGCCTTAAACGACAATCAGGGATATCTCGATTACCGCTGGCTGCAAAACCTCAAGGAAACTAAGAATCAAGTGATTTACGTTCCCGAAAGGCAAAATAATCCGCTCCCGCTGTTTATAAACGCGGGACCTAAAAAATAACAAGGAGGAAACAAACGATGACGGAAAATGTAAAAAAGTCGGAAATATTATTACTATCGCTTAGACTTCACTGGTTGCAGCTTTACGATAAAATCACGAGTTCCGACTTTTGGGGAAAGATTTTTGACTTCACGTTTAACGTCGTATTTAACATTGTTATAACAGCTTTTTTGGTTATAAGGTTTTCGTTGCGTTTAATAACCGACATAATCATCATTGTGCTGTTATATGTTGCGGCATCCACGGTCGTTAATTATTATCCGATTAACGCCGCCAATTTTTATCCTTTTATCTATCAAATATTGCCTTACGCCATATTAATACCGCTGATTCTCGTATTTAAAAGGGTTATTTTGTCTTATTTTTATTAAATTTTTTGCAAACAAGATAAAATGATGTCGGAAAGGAGAGAGTATGCTAAAAACAAAGAAAATCATGAATAGGGTATTGCGTTATGTTTGGTATATTTTTCTTGGATTATTATTATCGCCTGTTCCAGTCTTATTCATGGTGCTTGCAGCTGGATATACCCTGCCCCACTTTCTAATGGCAACTGCTCTTCTTTGGGAGGCGTCCGTGTTGTATTTGTTATATATTTATTATTCGTAAATTTTGTGAAAATTTAAAGGAGGATTTAAAAATGAAAAGTCTTAACAAAGTAGAATTAATCGGGTATATCGGCAAAGACGCCGAACTTAAATATACCCCCGACGGCAAGGCTAACTCAGGTTTTTCTCTTGCAACGTCGGATACCGTCGTCAACAAAGAAACCGGCGAGAAAACCGAGATTACGACTTGGCACAATATCGTCTTATGGGAAAAGCTTGCCCAGTCGCTTTCGCAGTATCTTTTAAAAGGCAAGAGGATCTACGTCGAAGGGAAATTAAGGACGAGACAGTTTACCGACAAGGACGGTATCGTAAGATACTGGACGTCTATCGTGGGCCATAACGTAATCTTTTTGGATTCAAACCCAAAAGAATCAGGAGAAGAAATTCAAAACACGGCGCCTTCGGAATCCGAACTCGTTCCGCAGGATAATTCGGACGAAGCGGATATACCGTTTTAGTTTATAAGAGGGTTTTTAAAATGCCCCGTCCTTGTCGGCGGGGCGAAATAAATTAATTGACTATATTTAATAAGGAGAATAATTAAAATGTGTGTAAAATTTCCTGAAAAACCAAAATCGATAAAAGAAAGAACCAAAGTATTTATGATTAATTTAAACAAATTTGTCAACGCTTTGGTTATAGCCTTAGTTATGGCGGCTGGCGTCGCATTCATTACCGGGCTAATAACTAAAAGTATAATACTTAATCCTAAATTATACTATTTAATGAATCCGGGCAAAAAAGAATCAAAACAACTTACACAGATAAAACTGCTTATAAATAAACTTCGCGCAGAACAGTATAAATGATTTTCTATATATTTATCTATCCATAAAAATATATGTTATATATACAGCTAATAACAAAAAGAAGGCAATTTCAATTATCCAAAAAAACTGTTGTGTTCCCCACCATGGCAGACTATTAAAATTCCTTAAATATGAAAAACTCTGGGTGTTAAATCCCATATTAATTTTTTCTTTAGCGTGACTTAATAAGACTTGTCCCCAATTATACCAAAGGATAGGTAGAGACAGAAAAATAAAAAATTTATTTTTAATTTTTCCCAAAAATAATTTCTTTAAAATAAAAATGATAAACGGTAATAAAACAATGGTTGTGATTAGCGCCCAAAACGTTACCCCGACTCCTGCTCCTAAAAAATGTGCAAACTTGACAATCTCGACATACATAACAAAGGCGATTATTAGTAAAACTACTGCAATTATCGAAATTATTTCGTTGTCATCCATAATTAAACCCTCCTTTAATTATTTTTTTATCTCTTATTATAATACAATTTTCAATTTAATTTTAATTTGCCCCTTTTTTTATTTTTATGCTATAATCTATCTTGAAAGTAATTAAAATCTAACTAATTAATAATTTAAGGAGAATAAGATGAAGAAACTTTCTTTATTCGTAGTTTTATCAGTCCTGTCAGTCCTATCGCTTGCGTCTTCGGCTTTTGCCGTGCAGGGATGCGGTAATTTAAATCTTAAAACCAACCTGCCTAATTTTAAATACAGCGTCGTTAAAAAAACTCCGATAGGTTCGGGATTATGCCAAGTAATCGTGTCCGTTTCTACCCCGCAGGGAAATCAACCCGTGCCGGTTTACGCCAATCCTAAGTTTGCCATAATCGGTCAGCTTTTTAAAGATAAAGCGGATATTACACAACTCGTTCTTACCGCTTATAACGAAAAAGCCGTAAAATCTTCGTTAAAAAAATATAAAGCCGAGCTTGATAAAGCGGCCGTCGCCGAATACGTTCCTAAGAATCCTAACGGCAAGGTTCTTTACGCCTTCGAGGACCCGATATGCCCTTTTTGCGATATGATGAAACCGCATATGATTAAACTCGCGAACGAATCTCACTGGACTATAAATCTTATCTGGGACATCGTACACGGTAAGCCGGCTTTCGATATGGCGACTAAGCTCGTCTGCAACCATTTTACTTACGCAAATTATTCCGAATTTAAAAACACGGCTCTTGACCCGCTCTCGAAAGGTAAGGGATGCATGAGCGGCATTAAAAAAGTAAAATTGGACGAGAAAGTTTCGTCCGAGTTCCAAATATCCGGCACTCCCACGTTTATAACAAGCACGGGTCAAGAGATCATAGGGGCTAATTTACAAATGCTAAAAAGCGTTATGGGGGTTAAATAATGCGGATAAAATTAGCCGCTATGTTAATCATTTTTAGCGGACTGATATTTACCCGGTCCGCTTTTGCCTTTAATTATAACTTCGATAGACCCGTCTTAAACCCTAAATTATCGAGATATAAAACAGTATCTCTAAAAGAATTTAAAGGTAAAATCGTGATAGTAAACCTCTGGGCGACGTGGTGTCCGCCATGCAGGGCAGAAATTCCGGAATTTAACAACTTTTACAATTTACATAAAAATACCGTGAAACTAATCGGCATAAACGTCAACGTTACACCTGCGGGCGTTAAGCGTTTTTTGGACGAATATGACATTGATTACCCCGTAATACACGCAACTCCCGAAATAATGGGGGAATACAGCGTAACGTCCGAAATTCCGCAATCTTTCTTTTTTAACAGGCAAGGCAAGTTAGTTTTTCACTGGATAGGCGAACTGCCTCGTATGGTACTTAATACCGTGGTTGCAAAATTGGAGGAAAAATGAGGAACCTAAACTTATTAATTTTACCGTTAATAATGTTATTAACGGTTTTTACGGCAATTTCGTCATACGGCTTTACCGAAAAATCGACCAAATCGATTTATCCGGTTACTTCCTTAAAATTACCAGCACGCCGTAAAATAGTTTACAGTATTTATTCCCGCAATAAATACT
Organism: bacterium; assembly: GCA_021794335.1. Next base: position 3,538 of record JAJYQZ010000271.1, on the reverse strand, counting down.
GGGCAATAACGAAAAAGCCGGCTTACTCCAAACTCGTTAAAAATTATAAGCGAAAAAAAATAGTCTATCCATATAAAATCAAACTTTTTATGAGGTTCAAATAATGTCTTCCGCCTACGATACTAAAGAGCGTTTCACATTGCAACTCGTCAGTAAAGTAAAGTCCTATATCTTATCTTTTAATCCAAAGCCTCCGATAATAGACCCGGACGCTTTCGTTAAACATTTGTATTATTACGCTTTTAACGATTACTTAAGGAAAAGCGCAGATAAATTTAACCTGCGTAAAAGCGAAATTTTTGAGTTTATTTCAAAAGCGGTGCATCTGGCGATAGCCGAAATTAACCGTCATTTTAATTTATATAAACTTCAGGACGGCAGGTATTATTTATGCGTGTAAAATCTTTATTTATCGCTTCTTTTATTCTCGTCTTATTTTCCACAAGCTACTCCTTTGCCGCCCGTTATAATAACGATATAAACCCGTATTATAACGGCAAGATGTTAAATAACACGCTTGCGCAGGATTATCCCCGTCTTTTAAAGATTAATAAATTCGGCAGTATTCGCATAAAAAAGGGGTTGTCTAAAAAAGCCAAACAAAAAATAATAAAAGAAATAGAACGCAAATATCACGTAAATCTTTATAGCCTCGTGTCTATGGAGAAAGAAGCGGCGAATAACAAGGCTATGAAGAAACAAGCCCGCATAGCTTATAATAACTTTCAAAAAAGAACCGGTTTAATAAATAGCTTTAAAACTAATATTTTATATCAAAACCATATTTACGTTTCCGAACTATTGCATAAAAATATTTCTTCCGGACAAATATTTTCAAATCAATACCTTTATATTTTTATGTCTTCGTCCGTTCCCCTGTCTATTTGGAGAATATACGCAAGGAATATTTATAAGATGAAACAAAACCATATTATTATGGTTTTAAGAGGTTGTATAGGCGGGTGCGTCGGAAAGAATTTTATGAAAACCGAAGCTTTCGTCCACAAGGTTTTATATCAGCACGGAAAAACGGTAATAGCGCCAATCGTATTAGACCCTTATCTTTTTCGCTTTTACGGAATAAAAAGAGTTCCAGAGTTTGTATTCGCAAGACACGTTGAGCTCGTAAATCCCGACGTTACCGCAGGAGTAAGCGTTAATTTAAGGAATAAACCAGTAAGTTATTCCGTCTTAGGCGCATGGTCTTTGAATTTCGTTTTTTCGAGATTATACGCTAAAAGTAAAAACGAAAAATTATTAAAACTTGATAATATTTTAAACAGGAGCTGGTTTTTCGGTGGAAATAGATAATATGTCTTATTTAAAAAGTCTTGCCGAAGCAGTAGAACTTAAATGCGATAATACCGGCAACCATTTACGTAAAGTCAGATTTTTAACCGTTTCGCTCGCAAGGAGTTTCGCCGTCAACCTGCAGGACGAACTCGTCGGACTTGCGGCTTCGCTTCACGATATAGGAAAAGTCGGAATACCCGACGATATACTTTTGAAGCCCGGACGCCTTACGAAAGAAGAATTTGAAATTATGAAAACCCATACAGTTATAGGGGCTCGATTTTTCAATAAATCTAATTCCGTCCATTTGCTCTGCGCTCAGGTTGTCCTATCGCATCACGAAAGATTCGACGGCGCCGGTTATCCGAACGGCTTGTCCGGAAAAAATATTCCGTTTCTTGCAAGGTTAATCGCTATAGTTGACGTTTTCGATGCCCTGACGAGCGTCAGGGTTTATAAAGAGGCATATACGATACCTGAATCTTTAAAAATAATGAAAACGGAAATGACGGGAGCGTTCGACCCTGATATTTTTGTGGCTTTCGTTAAATTAATAGAGGAAAAATATAATCTTGGATAACAAAGAAAAATTAATCAAAGAATTAAAGCTCATTATAATATTTGCGTGGGCAGCGCTTTTTTTAATCGCCGCTACCGCAGTATTCTTCGTAATATCCGCCCACGCTAAAGACAATGCCGCCTTATCCGCCGGAGAGATTATTAAATACGAAAACGCTCAATATAAAGTGGATAAAATAAATCATAAGGGCACTTACGCTTTTATCTGTCCTCACTACAACTACCGTAGGTTCTTTTCCTCTTCCGACTGGGGCTGGTTTTACGGCAAAGACTGCAAATGGATTAATATAGCCTTATACCGTAAGTCTCAAAATAAAGCCTTAAAACATAAAACTGGATTTAATCCCAAACTTGCTACGAACGATAATTATTTAAATTCGCTAACTGCTAAACAGTTTAAAAAATATTATGTCGATATGACGCAGACGGCGGTTATGAGACCTACGCAAACAAACATCGCAAGATATACTTATATGACGAACTTTATGCGGCAAAAATCCCTGCAATTTGCATATGCTTATTATACTTATATCTTAAATCACCCAAAATATGATATAGCCGCAAAAGTAGGGACTACGTCGTGGTCTTACAGAAATACGTTTAACTACTCCGCCGCAGAAAAGAAAATTTATATTAAAAAACATTTAAACCGCATAGGTTTATTTTTCTTTTTCTCCGGCTCGGATAAGTATTCTTTAAAGCAAGTGCCTATTATTAACTGGATACTTAACGATTACGGCATAGCGATAATAGGCGTTTCGGATAATTCCTGTCCGTCCAATCTCGATACGAAATGCACGGTAAACCCAGCCGCTTTTAAGGCTTATAAAGTTAAAAGCGTTCCCGAAATAATTATGGTTTACAGAAAAAAGAACGGTTTTCCCGTCTTGCAAATAATAGGTTCGGGTCTTACCCCCGAAAGTACGATTATAAGCAGGATATTTTTCTATCTGCACGATTACGAGAAGATTTATTATAAAAACAATAACTTTGAAACTATTACCGGCACACCGTATCTGGGGAAATAATTTAATGATGGAACTCATAATAGTTTTTGCAATATCGATTTTAATTTTATTTCTTTCCACGATTTTACTTACATTTCTTATTCAAATATCGTATTTAATCGACTTTTGGTATAGTTCATATATTTTTAGAAAATACGATATAGAGGAAATAAAAAATGAAAAAGATATGAGAATATTTGTTAAAAAATTGCTTCGTTTTTATATGGAATCTATGGGATATCCGTCGCAATATAGGCTTATTTTCCGCGCAAAATCAGGGAAAGAAATTGAAATACAAAAAGGAACTCAAGATCTTCGTTATTATGTAGATGAATTTGATAATGGTCATTATAGTGAGACAAAAATCTTTATAAAATCTACGCTATGGCGGTATTTAACTCAATACAAAAATGAAATCAATGAGGTAATTAAATCTAAAAGAGAAATATTATTGTCGAAATTTAAATCTTAATCTTTATTTGAATTTTTATATTTCTTGCCGGAATTAATCATAATGTTATTATTATGATTGATAGGATTTTCGGTATTCTTAAAATTTTTCAAATCATTTGTTATACAGTGGACTGTTTCTCTTGACAACATTATGTGATCTTTATAATAGTCCGTATATCCTGAGAAAATATTTAAAATTAATATAA
>JAJYQZ010000221.1 GCA_021794335.1 bacterium | reverse complement strand
CGTTTGCAGTATATTTAATATCTTTTTATCGGTTAATTCAAATTCCATATTAAAGCCAATGTAATTTCCTTAAAGGTTTTTCGGTCAAGTAAATTTTTTATATTTCTATAATAGTATAATTATAACAATTTATTAAAATAACCGTCAAGAATGAAATTCGCCCTTAATCCTGCAATAGAATTTATTATGATATACTCTAAAGCTATGCAATTTCTGGATTCCCGCTTTCGCGGGAATGACTTTGCAGGTTTTTAGGTTTTCACCCAACGGGTGTCATTCCCGCGAAAGCGGGTTGGGACGCCAGACGGGTTAAGGATAAATTTTCTCGAAGTCATTCCCGCGAAAGCGGGAATCCAGTATTATTTAGCATTAAAACTTATAAATATTTTCTAAATCGGGATTAGGGTTCGCCTTGCGTTAATTATAAAAGAAAAGCTTTTCTGGATTCCCGCTTTCGCGGGAATGACACCCGTGTTCGCCTTGCGTTAATTATAAAAGGAAAGCCCCCTGTCATTAATTTTAACAACCGGGGGCTTTAAATTAAATAAAGAATGCTTTAGAACTATTTTAAAGATTCAAGATATTCCGCAATAGCGTTTACCTGAGATGCAGGCATATCTTTATGGTTAGGCATAATTGCCATAAAGGATTTGCCGTTAATCGTAACCATACTGCCGGATGCAAAATGGGCGCCGGGCGTAATTATCTGGGTCTTGATCCATGACAAACTTCTCTGGCTCCCGACATGCGATAGATTTGGACCGACCGTCCCGCCTTTTCCGTTAATGGTATGGCAGGCAATACATCCTTCGGAACTGAAAAGCGATGCCCCGCTATACGCGTATGCCGAAATTCCAAATGCCGATACGCTTAGAAAAATAACCGACATCAAAACAAACTTTTTAACTTTTAACATCAATTTCTTTTACCTCCTTTTTTATTTTAATTGTAATATATGCAAACTTAATTTATTGTACATATTTCAAAATAAATTTATTAACGATTAAGCCGAAAATATAAAAACCAATTAAGTTAAGCCGCGCATATCGAATCAAAAAGAGGTAGATAAAAGGTTTATTTTAAAGATTCAAGATATTCCGCCAATGCGTTAAGGTCTGACGCTTCCATATGCTTATGCCCGGGCATAATTGCCATATAGGATTTGCCGTCAATCGTAACGGAACTTCCATCCGCAAAATGAGCGGAGGGATCGGTTATTTGGGTCTTAATCCATGAAAGGCTCCTTTTGCTCCCGACATGCGATAGATCAGGACCTACTGAACCGCCTTCCCCGTTAATGGTGTGGCAGGCAATGCAGCCTTCGGAGCTAAAAAGCGATGCCCCCGATGCGGCAAAAACCGCGCTTGCGCTAAACATTAAAGCTGCGGCAACAAATAAAGATGCGATAAATTTTTGCATAATTAAAATTTTCACCCCCTTAAAAATTAAATTAATTTTAAAACAATACCGTTAATATTTATATAATATAACAAGTTTAATGTCAATGGTTTTTGCAAGCGGTGCGGAATTAAAATTAGCGCCGTGCTCAATTAATATCATTTTTTTATTGACCTTTACTATTTATAAGAATTAAAATACCCGAAAGAAAAATATTTAAAAGAAAAATAAATAAGCAATAATTACTAATACCTTTGGAGGAATTATGTTTTCAACTTTTAAATCAAGACTTTACATTTCGTCGATTATTATGTTTTTATTTTTCCTTTTCATTGATTTAATGATCATCGGCTATATTAACAGCTTTAGATATTCCTCGCTCAGGCAGTCCGTTATCGGTTCGACGATTACTTCCCTGTCGATAGCCAATCGTGATATTTTAAGCATAATATATCTTTCGAAAATCAGAAAAGATAAAGCGCTAATCGCAAAACTCCAAAAAAAGGTTTTTAACCCCTCTAAAATAGATAGTAAAATAGCCGTTCTAATAAAAAAGTTACAATTAAGAAGAAAAAATCAGATTATAGCCATTAACGGCTTTTATTCCGGTTTTAAACACGAAAAATTTAAAACGGTTTTTGGCGTAAGCAAGAAATATCTAAAAAGGCCGTCCAATCCGGAATCCGTTATGGAAATGAATAAATTGAAAAAATTTTTAGCGGAATATAGGCCGATGGTCGTAAGGCTCGCAAAAAATCCTTTTACAGTCGGCCCAACGGCAAACATTGACTATTATCAAGCGGGGGTAAATAGAATTATTAATTCTCTCAGTATTGTTGAAAAAAATATATCCAACGACTCCAAAAAAAAGATGACTTTCTTATTCGATATATTCATAATTGCTCCGTTTTTAACATTAATTGCTTTACTTTTAGTAAGTTTTTACTTTAAAAAGGCTTTAATAGACGAACTTGAAATCGCAATCAAAAAGATAGAAGAGGTTGCTCACGGAGATTTAAGAACCAAAATAACGGTCAGTGTAAATCCAAAAAACGAAATAGGAAGGCTCATCGGGCATGTCAATACCCTTATAGAGTCTTTAGCTTCCAATGTAAAATCTATAAATAACGCGACGGATTCCATTTCGAGCCAGGGAGAAGAACTTAATTACTCTTCGAAAGAGCTTAAAAGCAATATAGAAAATATGAAACAAAACAGTTCTTCGATAGTTGAATCCATAAAACAAATAACCATGGCTATCTTAGAAGTTGCAAAAAATTCAAGTTCCGGCGCCCGGGAAGCGGACCGCACGCAAAAAGCGACCGAAGAGGGATATAATGCAGTGCAGGGTGTTATCAAAGAGATAAATTCAATTGAAAAGGCGGTTGATAAGGCGGCAGCCGTAATGGAAGAACTGGGAGTTTCATCGCAAAAAATAGGCGAAATCATCGCGGTAATCGATGAAATAGCCGATCAAACTAATCTATTGGCTTTAAATGCGGCAATAGAGGCTGCGAGAGCAGGAGAACAGGGAAGAGGTTTCGCAGTTGTGGCGGATGAAGTCAGAAAATTAGCCGAAAGAACCACGAAAGCAACAAAAGAAATTACCACAATGATAATCTCCATTCAGGAGGATACCGTAAAAGCCATAGAGTCGATGAATAATGGAAAAGAAGAGGTAAAAAACGGCGTCGAGGTTGCGAAAAAAGCAGGGGAAAGGATTGAAGCTATAAGGGAGCTTACAAATAAACTGAAGGATATGATTACGCAAATAGCAACGGCTGCGGAAGAACAGTCAACAGCCACAGAAGAGATTTCCGCCTCAAGCGATTCAATCTTAAGGGCGCAGGAATCGACATCGGCAAGCACCGATCAAATCCAAACGAGCGCATTAGAATTATCAAAACTTGCGTCGTTGTTATCTAAGAACATCAGCGTTTTTAAAATATAAATGGAACAAAGGTATATATATGCAATATAAAACTTAATAAATTAACTTACAAAAGTTACAAACAACCTAAATCCCGATTCAGAAAATATTTATAAGTTTTAATGCTAAATAATTCTGGATTCCCGCTTACGCGGGAATGACTTTGAGATAATTTATCGTTTCACCCGTTGGGTGTCCCAACCCGCTACGGCGGGAATCCAGAAAATAAAATCCTAAATCGGGATTGGGGAATAATAAGATAAATGCCATTAAAATACAAAATTTTTAAAGTTTTAATAACTTTTTTTATTTTAATTGCCATCGGCTCTTTAGGTTTCTTTATACTTAAATTCCGGTATATCAATGCCGCCGTTTTAAAAAATCAAAGACCCTCCTTTAAACCTCCCGAAAAAGAGGACAAAGTTTCGAATAAAAATTACAATGCGGCCGCTTCGCTCTCGGCCCGTGGTCTGACGAAGCCCCTTCGGGACTTTCATGCTATTTATTACGGAAATTACGGAAAAGATGTATTATTGGCCGATTATATCCTTTCTAAGTTAGGCTATCTGCCGTTAAATTGCGTTATTAAAGAAA
>JAJYQZ010000265.1 GCA_021794335.1 bacterium | reverse complement strand
ATTTCTTAAGGCAAAATCATATTTTAATTCTAACGGATTATTTAAAACAAATGTCGGAATACTGGCAAACTCGGCAAGAATCGACACAGGACTCGGTATTGTAAATAATGTCGTTCAAATGTTCGCATCGGTTCAGTCCTACGATGATGTGTTTATCGCGGCGGGCGCAATCTGCCTTATAGGCATCGTGCCGGCAATTATGTTAAAAAACACCGTGCATCATTAACGAACAAAGTGCAGGGTTACCAATAATCCCAGAATAGCAACAATTAACCCTTGAACCGCCATCGATATTTGAAAATTTCGGTCTATTCTCCTTTCCAAACCTGTATGTTCGAATTTGTTCTGTTCTGCTAATGCATCGATTTTTTTATCTAATGAGATATGCTCGGCCTTATTCTGTTCAGCCAAGGCGTCAATTTTCTTATCTAATATAATATGTTCGGCCTTATTCTGTTCTGCTAATGCGTCTATTTTTTTATCTAATGAGATATGCTCGGCCTTATTCTGTTCAGCCAAGGCGTCAATTTTCTTATCTAATATAATATGTTCGGCCTTATTCTGAATTTGAATGCCAAGGAATTTTTCATTAAAAAATCTTTCCTGATATTCAAATTTTGTATCGAAGTATTTTTCGGGCGAAATAGACCAGCTTGTTTCCATAATTTCATTTTCTCTTTTTACAGGTTCCATTTAATCTCCTTTATTATATCATTAGAATAATTTTTTTCAAATTTAAAACTAATCAATTTAAAACTAATCAAAACTTAAATGCTTTACTTTTATTTTTCCATTTCGAGAATAGCTTATGCCTGATAGATTAACCCTTAATATCAATGCGCCTTTTATATTTTCTCCCGAATGAACATAATATCTTCTCCCGTCAATTTCAATTAATGCAATTTTACCGGCTATAAATATCACGGATAAATGCGAATTCTTTTTGTTCGGAAATCCCTTAATTCTTATATTTTTTAGAAAATCAGGCATATTCGCGGTTGATCTGTCAAAATCAATATTACCTGCACTGCCGGTAAAATTGATTGGTTTATTTTTAACAGAGCCTGCCCCTGTGGGGCTTTTGGACAAGGGGAAAACAAACGGTGAATTAAATTTTTTATCTTTTTTACCTGGAAGATAAAAAAGATCTTTTAATCCAGCCGATTTTGAAGGTTTAGCCGAAGCAGGTACAAAGGTAGCCCGAAAAACCTTATGAATCAAACCTTTTTTACTTTTACTTCTATAAGCAGAATCCGCAATAAATCTATTTCCGATAAGATTTAAAATCAACGCAAATAAAAAAATACCCGCAAAGACCAATGCTGCCTGCTTAATTATTTTTATAAAATATTTGATTGTACCCGCCGCATTCATATTTATTTATAGAGCCCTTTCAAGCTGATTAATTTTAGATTCATAACAACATTAATATTTTTGTTTGTATTTATAGATATTTTTTTAATCTCCACCGGAAATGCTCTGAATGTCTTTATTAATGAAAATACGACACTTACATTCGAAACTTTATTTAAGCTGATAGTTATTCTTTTAGATATTACGGATTTCGTTATTTTATCCTGTTTTTTTTGATTATAATTATTACCCGGGGTAAAAGATGTTTTTGAATGTCCCGACATCCGCTTGAATCCCGGCGCATTTTTTATTGCCTTTTTGCCAAAATTTATATGTTTAAATCTTTTATTATGCGAGATTTTAACCTTAATGTTCCAGCCAAGTTTATTTAAATAATTTATATAAGATAATATAGTTAAAAGATTGGTTGAAAGCCTGTGATAACCTGCCCTGAATTTTATAAGTTTTACCCTTTTTGTATTAATCAGTCTGATTTTTAGCAATTTTGCCGTATTAAGTTTAGCGGCATAAATTTTATTTAAGAGGTAATATCTATGAATCAGCGGTAAAAGTATAAAAGAAAAAAGGTAAACCGCTGTTAAAAACAGAAGAAATATTACAAGCGGTTTTTTGTTTTTAAAATTTTTCATTTTAAACTTCCGTAAAAATTAAAGCGCGGTTTTTTAAATTTATCCAGGTCATAAGAGATATGAAGAATTTTAACGGGCGGCGCATGGTTGAAATGTACCTGCGGCTCATTGCCGTTAAGCATTAACAAATTATAATCTCTGACAAATTTCCTGTACCCCCCTTCAATAAAACCATGGCCGTAAAGCATATAATGATTTTTAGATTCGATTAAGATAAGATTTTTGATTTTTGCATCTTTTGGAAATACCGATATAAGCCGCTTTAAATAATTAACAATATGAAAAGAACTAAAATGCTTATTAAAAGCGAGTTTCTCCTCATCTTTTTCAATTTTTTTGGAAAGGTTTGCAATATTATTATTTAAAAAATTTATCTTTTTCGTTTCACTGCGTATATTATTATTAAAAAATATAATCCCAAATTGCATTGCGGCTATAAAAAGAATTAGCGCCGTAATATACATATTGCTTAACCTGGTTTTCTTAGTATCCAATTTCTTAAATTTAACATCCGGATTTTCAAAATGCGGAGTTGAATTTTCAATGCTGTCAAAAAAATCAAAAAATTCTTTTGAACTGAACTTAACGACTTCCGCTTCTGAAAATAAAATGCTTAATTTTTCATTACCTTTATTAGTGAAAATTTTACCTATTTTAATCCCTTTAGAGTTAAGTTTTGTTTGCAGGAAGTTTAAATTTTCATTAAACATATCCTCTTTAAAACTAATCACGGGAAATACATTAAATCCGTTTGAAACTGCCATGGCTTTATAAATATTCTCCGCTTCGCTTTGCCGGTTTAGGGTAACCTCGATGAATAACAAAGGCACCTCACCCTCTGCCCCCAATTTTTTATTTAAAAATAATATTGCCAGATAGTCGTAAGGGATAACAAAATCCACGGCGCACAATGAATAGTATTTTTTAATATTTTTGGTAAGCGTATGATAAATTCCGAATTTTGCACCGTTGTCGCCTGCCGCAAAATAAGACTCATTTTTGTAATATCCGTTAAGATATTTATTAAACCCTGATTTTTTCAACGGCCTGCCGCTTTTTGGAGTAATTACGGAAAAATTTATATTCTTGGATATTACGGCAACTTTGACATTTTCTCCCTTACACGGATTGCCGCTTAAAAAGATAGATTTACCGCCGTCAAAATACTGATAAATTTCATACTCTTCGATGTAAATTAAAGTTTTCATCGCATTAATTTATATTTATATTTATTATTTTTTCCTTTATAGATAATTAGTTGACTGTATTTAATTGATTTAAATTTATCAGATGCGGTAAGAAACTTGCCTGTATTTCGATTTCATATCCCGGAGGCTCCACAGGAACATAGTTCATGCTTCCCTCCCAATATGAATATTTTACCGTTCCCCAAACCTGCGGCAGATAAGGACTTTGAAACGCCCCTCCAACCCATGAACTGTAAGAATATGAATCCCCCGCATTATTACCGGAATTTGAACTAAAATTACACGAAGAAGCAGGGTTATTGGCATAACTCAGTATCGCATTATTCCCGGACACAGCCTCAACTATGAAATATAACTGCAGCCCGCCGTCGTTCCATATCCTGCTGGATGTATGCCCCCTGCCGGAATTTATATAAGCCGATTCGGTAATATAGCAAATTGCCCCGGTTATATAAAAACTCTTCCCTATATAGCTATTATAAGCGCCGCCCTGATTATTCACGGCTATCGGATCCACATATTCTATTTCGTTCCCGTTAACAATCGAACTTCCGGGTATGTTATGCCTGATTTCGGCATAATAATTATAATAATCTTCCTGCATATTGCCGGCGGCAGGCATTATTAACAGAGTGTAGCTTATTTCCCGCGAAGTTCCGTTTTGTGAGGCGTCATTAACACTGAGGCATATTTTGGTGTCATTCTTTGCCGTTATGCTTCCATATATGCAATCTAAAGAAGGATTACCGTCAACAAAGTTTATGCCGAGACCCTGAGCCAGATACCCTGCATTTTGGAGTGAACTAATGCTGCTAAACAGATTATTGTTGTTTACATAAGTGCTCTCGGCATTTATCAGGGTATTGGCAAGTATTGAAACATTATTCGCCCGATTTTCAAATAACATTCCTTTAAACGCCGGTATCGCGGCAGTTGCCATAATGGCAAGCGCAACCATAGAAATAAGAACCCCTATGAATGAAAAACCGCTGTTATCTTGAACTCCGCTTCGCTTGACTAAGCATGGACAATGTTCGGTTTCCATAAAATTATCCCCTTGTTATTGTAAAATAAAGTTGTCATCCTTTTCCTCCGCCCAAAGACCCTGCCCTGATACAGGGCTGCCCGGGCATGTCCTAAAAAAGAGTTGAAACGGCCGCGAAAAAACCCGTAACAGCCGAAATGATTTGATTAATAATATTATTTCTCCCCCTGCCCGTATTTATATAACTCGTTCCCCCGTTTGCATTTGGGCTCGCAACGATGGAGACAACCGGAGGCGCGGCATTCGAATGAGCTCCGCTGTTCTGCGGATTAGAAGCAAACGAAGGAGGATCATCGGCTAAATTAAAAGAAATATCGGCTAAACCATTATAATAAGAGATCTGCCCCGCTTCCCCGGTGATACCTTTGCTGATTTCCTGAACCACCATGTTGGAGGAGGCGAAATTATTCGGCATAAAGACATTTAATTCGGCGGTTTGGACACTCGCACAAATATAAACATAACTTTGCAATAGCATTTTTTTTACGCATTCTTCGCTGCCGTAACCGTAAATTCCCAAAGGACTTAAATAAGGAGGGTTTCCATGCTCAAGATTGGACAAATCGGCAAATTCACCTGTATTTTGCGAATAAGCGTGCTCCGCCTTTATGATTAAGTCTGCCGTATTCACGATATTTTGCGCTTCTTTATTGTAAACCTGACCCTTGTTAAATCCGTATGACGATTTAGAAAAAGGGTAAAAAAGCAAAAGCGGTAAAAAGAGTGCAATGACAATAATATCCTTAAATCTCATAATTATTTCCCGACGCGTCTTCTTAGCGCCTTTTTAATTAAATGTGAAAGTCAAATTTCCCTGAAAAATCGAACTATTTGCATTATTTGCATCGTTGCCGAACAAATCGCTTAAACAGGTTTGCCCATTGCCTATATTAAAATTGACATTTCCATTTGCATTAACCCCTGAAATGGAGTTTTCCAAAGAATTGCAAATATTGAGAGCTTGAGCATTGGTCATTTGAGGGGCATTTATTCCTATAACATAATTATACTGTCCGGGATTTGCGCCGGCAGCAATATAAAAAGATTCCACAAAGCCCGGATTCGGCGGCATCACATTATTTCCGTTTACCGTCCACGAGGGGGGAAGCAAATTATTTTCCTGCATTGCGTAAGGAAGCGACACCCCCGGGGGCGGGATAATACTTCCCCCGTTTACCTGCATATACGAATTCACCGCCGATTCGAGTTTCGAGATAGACTGAATAGCGGCTGTAACATTAGATGACCCGATAAGTCCGTTATAAACCATTAACCCTCCCGCCGATAATATGCCTGCAACGATCATCGCCACTATAATTTCCATCAGGGTAAAACCCGTGCCGTTTAAAACCGGTAATTTATTAACCGCGAGGCGCGAGCGTTTACCCAAGCCGTTGGAACGACTAAAACGAGCGTTAACATTTTTAGATGCTTTTGCCATATTGTAATCTCCTCCTTAAATTTTTATTCTTTTATAACTTTATAACTTTTTTATAATCGTTACCCATGTTTTGCGTGATTGCGGTTATGTTAACGGCTGCCGCACACCGTCAATAATTTCCGGGCAGGCTGACCATTCCCTGGATAAGCGGTAAAAATAATACAAAAAACATCAGCAGCAAAAGGACGACAACCGAAACCATAGCCGAAAAAAATAACCCTTTGGTAAATAATTTCATTGAAAAATTTGATTTTTCTTTAAATTCTTTCGATAATCTCATTATCGTATCCGGCAAAAATCCCCCGATTTCCGCATATTCTATCGATTCAATAACATCTTCATTTAAAAAATCCGCATTGTTAAGCGACTCATGCAAAGCGAAACCATCCATCAAATCGGCATAAGCTATATCGAATTTATGTTTAAAATAACGGTCGTTTGTATTTTCCCTGAAGTAATTTAATATCGCGGTTACCGTAAGCCCCGATGAAATCATTATAGAAAATTGATAAAAAAACCAGCTAAGATAGTTATAATTAAAAATATTTCTTATCCGGGGAATACCCATAATAAAAGACATTAATTTTGTTTTTGCCTCAAATAAATTAGACAAAAACAAGAATATAGTTATTCCCAAAAATAGCGCTATGTACATAAATATGCTTTTTACATAAATGAATAGATTTAATGTCTCTTTTGTGGATAAAGGCACATGCGGGAATTGCCCGAAAAATGAGGCAAATGTCGGAATTATATAGTATAAAAACACTGCAAACGCTACGAATAATAAAAAGAAAAGAAATGCAGGATAAGCTATTGCGCCTATAACGTTTTTTTTGTAAGTATCTTTTGTTTCGAAAAACCCTGAAATTTTCAAAAAAATCTGCGGGTAATCGCCTGTGGAAGCCGCTAAATCGACTAACGACAGGACGATTTCTTCAAAATGATTCAACGCAAAAACCTCTCTAACGGATTGCCCTTTATCTAATGAGAATATAAAATCTTTAACAAGTTTTTTCTTATTTTTCAATTTTGACTGCCTGTGATTATAGTAAAGCCGTTTAAAGCCGTATGTTAATCTACGTTCCCCGTCATACGCCGGCTTTTTAGCCTCTTTGTTCATATAATTAAAAGCCTTACCCACGGAACCGGCGGATTGCGTCAGCTGATAAAGTTCTATAAAAAATACGGACAGTTCTTTGTCTCTCATTCCCGCATTTTGCAAAGGGCGAAATATATCCAAAAATATATTCGGTATTATAAAGAGCGGCATATAGCCGTCCTGCATAAGCCCTTCCCTGACCCTCTGGACTCCTTCGCCCCGAATGTTTCTTATCAGACTGTAGCCCTCCGGCGTATAATAACGGACTAAAAAATTTCTAATCATGCGCAATTACCTTGATAAATTAAAATATGTTACAGGGTCGATTTCACCGTCAATTAAGGATCGAAAAGCCTGAATCTTTAAAGACTCGAAGTTTGATAAATTTATTAAAATTTGTTCTAATTTAGAATTATTTGACAGTATGTTTAAATCGTTATATATCTCTTCCTTCACGGCATCGTTAAACTCCGCAATTTCAATCATCGGTTTTCTTTTTATATATCCGGTCCCTCCGCAACCTGCGCAATATCTTTCGCCCCTTACGCACACGGAATTAAATTCATAAACGCCTTTCAATTCATAAACGCCTTTCGGATTTATATAATGCGAATCCTTTAAAGACCGGTTATCCAATGTAAATTTTAAATTTTCCTCCAATGCATCCCTGTATAAGGAAGGTAATGTATCCGCCGAAATACTTTTTTTACAAGCCGGGCAAAGCGGGTTATATAGCCTTTGAGCGGTTACGATTCTTAAAAGCGAAAAAAACTGCATCAAATCGACATTTAAAGATTTAACCCTGTTAAACACCGATATAGAAGAATTTGCATGGAGAGTGGCAAGAACGAGATGCCCTGTTTCAGCTGCAATTAACGCATGTTTTGCCGTTATCTCATCCCTTATTTCACCGATCATCATTATATGCGGTTCGCTTCTTAACATAATGCGGACGGCTTCCGCATATCCAAAATCGTCCGATATATTCATCTGCGTTATATTGGGTTCTTTAAGCTCTATTTCAACAGGGTCTTCTATTGTTAAAATCGACCTTTTCTTTTGAGCCAAAAGTTTTAACATTGCGTAAAATGTCGTAGTTTTACCGGAGCCGGTAGGTCCGGTAGAGATAATAAAACCATTAGGGTAGGTGTATGATTTCCTTAATGTTTCGGCTTTATTATCCGAAAAACCGATATATCTTAAGTCAAAAACTTTATTAAACCCGTGGATTCTCAGAACAGCTTCAAAAAGGGCTAATTCCCTGTCTAACTTCGAGGAAATGGGTAAAAAAGCAACTCTTACGTTTGCCTTAACGCCTTTATAAACACTTGAGACAAATATAAACTTGGCGCCTGCTCCTTCGCCCTTTTTTAATGTTATCTGGCAGTTTGCCGCTATAATATTTATTATTCTTTGGCCCGATTCTAAATTTAAAATTTTAATCGTTTCCTGTCCGTTCTCCATATCTATAATTATCAGATAAAAGTTTTCCGACCTTTTAATCCTTACATTAGGAGAGCCCTTTAATAAGGCAACCTCCAGCGCCTCGTTTAAAATCTCCTTTTCGGAAGAACCCGACTTATTTATAAAAGTCTTGTTCAGGGCTTCATAAATCTTTTTTTTCGTCGATATTCCTATTTTAAATCCGTTTAAATTTTTATCTAATGCCATTCTCTCGGATATGCTTCCTGTAATTCCACCGCAAACTATATAATTTTCGCCGTCTTTTTCAATGATTATCGCGGGGTTGTCATAAAGAAAATTAAAACCCAATTTTTCGCTTTCGCTTTTGTTCACGGTTTCGCTATTTAATTCGCCAAAATACTCCCTGCCCGAATCCTGAGCCAGATAAACCGCAACATCCGTGTCGTTCACATACCCGTTTTCGATTAATATGTCCCCCAGCCTCTTTTCGCTGATGGACTGAACAAAAAGAGCGTCTTTCACCTGCGCTTCCGTCAATTTTCCCTTCGATATCAAATATTCGCCGATTTTCATAACAGCCTCACGAGGTTATTTTAGGGGTCAGCATAATAAGCAAATCTTCTTTTTGGCTTGTATTATTGACAGACTTAAATAAATTACCGATGAAGGGGATTTTGGATAATAAAGGAATTCCATAGGTATTTGTTGACTTATCTGTGGTTAATATGCCGCCCACAAGTATCGTTGAGCCTGATTTTACATTCACGGTGTCCGAAAAGCTTTTTGACTCGATTACCGGATTGCTAAAACTTTCGCCGCTAATAGAAAAAGACTGATAACCCGTTATGGAATTATCTATTAAGCTTAATGTAACGGAAACGGAGCCGTTTTTAAAGTTAATATGCGGCGTAAACGAAATAGAAAGCCCTGTCTGCACCTGAGATATAACGGGATAAGTCTCGGTTTGGGACAGGCTTAAAGCCATTGTTTGAATGCTTGAGATATAAGGCGTAATAGTCCCTGAAGATATAAGCCTTGTCTGTCCGTCCATTAATACAAGCCTCGGCTGCGAGATAACATTAACCGTTCCCTGCGTTTTTAATGCGTTTAAAATGGCGCTGCTATTTCCAGAACCTGTAAATCCTATGTAAGGCACATTATTAATATTATCTCCCGAAGCAAGCTGCGCCGAAACGGAAACGGTATTTGCTCCAAAGGCATTTGCCTTAAATGCCTGATTAAATAATAAATTCCAGTTTATCCCCGTTTGAAACCCCTTGCTTAGGCTTACATCTATTACCTCCACCTTTAAGAAAACCTGTTTAGAAAGAAATTTATTAATAGCTTTAATATACTTAGAAATTGCAATGACATTGGAAACCCTATCCTTAACCCATATTAAACCGTCTTTTTGGTTGATAAAATATTTCCCCTTTTTTGTAAGCATTTCTTTTATATTTTTCGAAATGATGCCGTACAGGCTGTCCGATTCGGAAAGCGTCAAGGATAAAGAACCGGATGGATTGGAAGGAATGTTCGTATTTTGGTTTGCAAAGCTGCTCGAATTTATGGGTACCGCCGCCCCTGAAGTATTCCCGGCGCTTTGGCCGCCGCCTAAATTCCCCATATTCGAATTATTTATATTATTATTTTGACTGTTCATGCCGGTCATTCCGACGGTGGAAGAAAAAGAAGATAAAAGATCGGATACGGAAATGTGAAAAGTTTTTTCTTCTAACGCGTAAACGGAGATCACCCCATTTTTGGAGGTATATTTAAAGCCGTTCGATATTATAAGCCCGTACAAGACCTTGTATAGGGGCACATCTTTATAGTAGGCATCATTACTCAATTTTTCCGGGAAACCGCGATGAAAAATTATCGGCACGCCTATCTCGCGGGACAGAAGCATTAAAGCGGATTTTACGCTTCCTTTGCCCGCAAGCGAAACCTTCTGCCTAAGAAAATCGGAAACAAAATTTTTATTTATATTTTTTATATTCACAGATATATGATTTTGCCGTTTTATTTTTCTTTTGAAGATTTTTTTACTGCTTATCGGTATAATTTCTGGTTTTGAAAGATTAATATTATATTTTTTAAGCAAAAGGTTTAAATTTTCGCTTTTATTGTTATATGCCGTATTGCCGAAAGCGCAATTTGTATTTAAAAAAAGGAGGCACTGGGTTATAAATAATAAAAATAATAAATATTTATTTTGCATAAAATTTTTCTTTTTATAATTAATTAAATTAATTTTTATGATTTATTTATATTTTTTATTTTTGGCATAATTCAATTATATTTTTTTAATGTTTCGATATTATGACGGTTTTGTTTCGCTTGTATTAAATTTTTGTTAAAATAATGTTACAAAAAGCCTTGAAGCCTTTATTTTAAAAAGATTTATTGATTTTTACCTTAAGAATATTAAGCCAATGCCGCCCTCCCAGAAATTAAATAATTAGATAAAAGGAGATAGAGGAGATAGATTTGACAGGATTTCGGATAAATGATATTATTTTAATAAGTATATTTTTCCTTTATGCGTTCATAGCTCAGTTGGATAGAGCAACAGCCTTCTAAGCTGTGGGTCGCAGGTTCGAATCCTGCTGGACGCACCATTAAAAACTGCAGTAAATAAGCCATTCCAGCCCATAGCAATAAATTTCATATTGACTATATTTTGCATAAATTTTATAATTTTCACAGTATTTTTGTCCCATATTTAAGGAGGGTTAAAATGTCGGAAAATATCAGGAAAAGAAAGAATAGCAAGTATGACCGACCCAATAATCGAAATGTAATTTTTGACAGTTTATACATTCTTTTTGGCCTATCTTTAACTCATATATTTCCCTTAAATTTAACGAAAAAAGATTTCCAATAGAAATATCTCTTGATTTAATTGCGGCAACGGAACGGGAACTCCAATTAAACGATAATTTCAGGAAAATGATTGAAAATAGCATATTGCCGGCAAAGGAGGAGAAAGGACTATGATAACTTAACTATTATTTATTAAATTACCGGCGCACTTTTGACTGCACAAGCGGTGCGCTTTCAAACTGCACTTGACAGGTGGTGATACCGAGAAAGAAACTATAAATAAACTCAAATATAACATCGGGGCTATCTCACCTTTGAACCGTTTCCTTCATTAATGTAGCAATAATTAAGCCTGATAAAAAAAGGCTAAGGGCAACGACATAGAAGGCGGATATTATACCTGTAACATCAGCTACGAACCCGATGAGCAAAGCTCCGAACCCGTAGCCGGAGTCTCTCCAGAGGCGATACACGCCCAGCACGCCGCCCCTATCCCCAGGCTGCGCTACATCAGCCACGGCGGATATAAGTACCGGATACACAAGTCCCATACCAAATCCTATGATTACACTTGCAGCGTAAAGAAATGTAATAGAGTTCTCCATTGCGGCAAGTACGATTCCAAAACTCATAAGCCACATTCCGGTTAATATAACAGGCTTTCTTCCTATCCTATCAGAAAGCGCACCAGTAAAGAGCTGAGATATAGCCCATATAACCTGATATAATCCTACAATCAAGCTGATGGTAACCAAGCTGACACTTCTTGCTACCAGTAAAAGCGGAAAGGCACCCCAAAGCAGCGTGTCAGCAAATTTTTCTACCAGACCTGCTTGACTGCAGGCGAACAATGTCTTGTTTTGCCAACTCGTTGATGCAAATATGCGAGAAAATGATGCGGGTGAATCTTTAGCCATTTTAGAAGTGTCATTAATAATCAAGCTGTTTCTCTTGTCAGTTTTTTCCTCAAGCTTTATATGTCCTTTGGTCTCTTTGACTAATAACAGGGAGGACATTAAGCCCAAAATGACCGTGACGAGTCCAAAGTAAAACGGGATCGGCCTTAAGCCCCACGATGCCGCAAGAAAACCTGCAATAAGAATACCACTAGCTTGGCCGATATATCCTGAGAACTCGTTGATTCCTAACGAAAGACCCCTATTTTTTGGACCAACAATATCTATCTCTGAGGTTACAGTCATAGTCCAGGCCAATGCTTGGTTAAAGCCCATAAGGATGTTTGCAAAAACAACCCATCCCCAATTCGGCGCGAAAATCAAGATGAACGGAATTGGCAGTCCAAAGAGCCATCCTAACACGAGAACCGGCTTTCTCCCGATCTTATCCGACCATCTGCCGGCAACCATGTTGAAAAACGCCTTTGTGAAGCCGAAGGCCGCAATAAAAGACATTATTAGAATAAACGAGGAAATATGGTAGATGGTTTTACCCATGAGCGGAACTATGACCCGCTCCATTCCCAGGAACCAGCCTATCCAAAGAGTCAGGATCGAGAATAGGATATACTGAGGTAGATTAGCACGTAGCCCCAATCTTAGAGAAGGCGATTTGTTACTCATAAAAACCCACTTTTAACACATTATTATTTTATTTTTGAACCAAACACTAAACTGTTCCCTTTGTCAATACATTTTTTAACCCCTTTTTGACTTAATTATAGCGTCTAATTTTATTCCAGTCAATTAGGGGCTAATACAGCCGTAAAGATTTTTAAAAGTAATTTTTACTGCACGGTTAATTTTGCTTTCCCGATTGAAACGGAATATTGGGTTAAAGCAGAGTGTGTTTTGCAAACTCGATAAAAAGGCGCAAATAATAAAAAGGGTATAATAAACTTTTTCATAATTGTAAACATATATTTTTCCACGTTTAAAAAAGCACGGCTTTTTTGTGGAAAAATATGCTGTTTATGGATGTAATTTTTGAGATGCGGCGGTCATCCACTCGTTGCTCATTTTTAATTTTAGTGATAAACTTAACAGAATCTATATATTTTCTATAAACCAGTTTGAGGTATTAAAAGATGCTGCCGCCTGAAACCGAAAAGTATTTAAGCGAAATAAAAAACATCGAACCTTACAACATAACCGTAAGGCCTGATAAGGAACTTGCGCTTTTTCTTTTTAAAAAAAATAAAGCCGACTATATTTACAACGTTTGTGCTTTGGAAGGTAATCCCATGACCTTTCCGGAGATACAGACCCTCTTAGACGGGGTTACCGTCGGCGGACGCAAAATAGACGACGAACAGCAGGTTTTAAACCAGAATAAAAGCGTGGGGCTTTTATTTTCCATGCTCCAAAACAGAGAATTTAAATTAAACAAAGAAACATTCTGTAAACTTAATTATGTAGTTTCATCGGGCGAATCTATTAAGCCTGGGGAATTCAGGACGGGACAAGTAACCATAGGCGGGACGGATTTTATACCCCCTAAAGCCGAAGAATTAGACGAGTTACTAGATAAAGGTATTAAAGAAATTTCCAAAATTGAAAATCCGATCGTCCGTTCTTTCGCATTCTTTGGATTCGGAAGTAAACATCAATTCTTCTGGGACGGAAATAAAAGAACGAGCCGGCTTATGGCAAACGGGGTTTTGCTTGAAAACGGATATCCGGCTTTAAATATCAAGGCAAAGGACGGGCTTGAATTTAATAAAACAATGATAGAGTTTTATAATAGTGGAAATTATAACGTTTTACTGACCTATCTTTTGCCTTATTACGAAAAATCCATAAATCTTGAAAAATGACCTATTTTTTAAAAAAGTAATTTTTAAAAAACGTAAAAGATGCAATTAAGATCTATTTAATATCCACCACCCTTTTGAGATACTCCCCTGCCCTTATTTTTATCATAAGCCTGCAGCCGCAATGTAAAGGGCGGCTATTTTGCCGCGTTTAACTTCTTTGATTGTTTTTTAATAATATCGAATCGCCAGGCAAGTTCCGTGATTATCTGGTTATTAGATGTAACGGTAATCTTTCCCAATAAATCTTCCCTATGTGAAATTATCCCTATCGACAATTCTTCGGATATCGCAAAACTGGCGTACGGCAACATTTTATCTAATTCGTTTTGAAAAACGTAAAATACATCGATACTATTTTTTGCCTGCTCATCCATAATTTCTTTTATCTTGGAGAAATCATCCTCGTCCTTTAAAAGAAATATTCGTTCGATATGAACGCCTCTTTTTGCCTGCCTGTAATTTTGTTTTGTATGTTCGGTCATATCCTTGCCGTATCCCCAATAAAACGGTTCTATAAGATTGCTTACAACCTTAAACGACTGTCCTGGTTTTAATTCTTTCAATACAATCAATTTAGCGGCGTAAATATCGTGAAAAATAAAATCTCCACCTTTTTCCGCCTGCTTTAAGAGGATATGAATTTTTTCAAAATCTTCCAGAGCTATCCGCGTCGAAATATCCGATTTTTTCTTTTTAAGCCTGTTATACAGCATTATAGTTTCATTAATAGCGATTTGTTCTTTAAGGGAAAGTTCCAACGACGGGAAAGCCGCCTTTAATCTTTTTTCCAGATTATCGATGGCTATTACAATTTCCGCAAGAATAGCGGCTAATGCAAAAGCCAATACGATTACTATTTTTGTGGAAACATTTAAATGGAAATATGCGCCTAACCAAAATGTGAGAACTATAAACACAATGCCGAATAGCCCTATTAATAGGCGTAAAAACATAACCCTTGACATTACATTATTCCTCTATTGCCACAACTAAACTTATTATTGCAGCAATTAAATTGATTGTATTTGACATAATTCTATTTCTTGGCTGTTATTTTAAAGAAATTAAAGCAAAATCCAATAAACCAATTATTGCAT
The DNA here is from genome assembly GCA_021794335.1 of bacterium. The sequence continues at coordinate 2,650 of JAJYQZ010000265.1, read as the reverse complement.
AGCCTATTAGTTTATTGCCTGTATCGGTATATCTCAAGCATCGAGATTTGGATTGGCATTTAATGGAGCAGCATTTAAAGAAGAGTTATTAATCATAAAATTATACTCTTTTTACCTATTAATTTTAAATTTTATTATGTAAGCTTATATTATTTAAATAATTTTACCATATCTTTCAGTAAATTAATACCAATAAATTATTTAAATACCCCGTCAGTCAACCGCCTTCTTTAGCGTATCGGTAGCGTATCCGATACTAAATGGCTATATCCATAAACGGCATACGTTTATATGTCATCTGCGTATTCTTTTGCCGAAAAGCATGCTTCGTGGGATGGAATCGGGTAGTCCGCTTGCTTTTGCAGTAAGCAGGGCTTATAATATAATTAACTCATGAATGGCTAAACAAGGAGAGGCGGAGGCGTTTTAATGTGGAAACTGCCGCCAATCTTGGAATTAATGCTTTTAGGCACACAGATTATGAATCTACAAAAGAAAGACTCTCCGGATTTAATTTATTGACATAGTTTATCCGTTTAGTAAAATCCGGGCAAAAATTCAATAATTTTTGAAAGTATAAACAACCATAGCGTTTACGGTATTTTGAGTGCTGTTACCGTTTCCGTAAACCCTGCGGTTTGCAATTTGATTTTCAAATTCAAGTCTAAACTGAATATTTTTAAATATCTTCATAGCAGGTCTATATCCTAAGGTAAATGTCGAATCGAAATAACGATAAGCTATGCCGGGCGTACTTGCCGCTTCCCACATGCCGTTAGGATCCGAGGCGCCGGCTTCTCTTACGGTTTGCGAAAATCTGCCTATATTTAAGATGCTATAATGATGGATATAAAAAGCCAGACCCGAGAAATGCGACTTGTTAAAGGTAGAATTTGAGGTAGAAATCAAGTAAGACGGATAATTATTTACGGAAGAATTAAATTGACCGGCATTTATATTGTTGCCGTAAACTATGGATTTATTTATTCCTCCGTTTAAACCGGTTTCGTAATCCAATACCGCTGTCCAGTATTTGCAAAACGAATATTTCGCGTCTATAAAATTATAAAAAAATCTATCTAAATTATCCTGATAAAGGTTATTATTGTATATAATAAAATTTTCGGCTCCGTAAACGACGCCTTCATGAAATTTTAAAAATTTAAACGGTTTATACGAAGCTATATATTCGAATGTCGGGTATCTATTTAAAGGAACCATAGCGTTATCGGTTAATGCAGCCCCGAAAACCATTTTTAACCGTCTTGTAAAAGGATACTTTAAAAATATTCCGGTAAGTTCTCCGGGTTCTATTGCCGTTACCAATGAGTATGTATTTTCCCATAACCTTGATAAATTATAAGATTCAAAACCTATAAGATAATTTTTTTCGCCTAAATTAATTTTTAATCCATTCCCGATCGGAATACCAAAAGAAATATAAAGTTGTCTAAATCCGTATAACGGCCTATCGTACATAGGTTCCGTGTAATAAGAATAGTTGCCTGTGTAAGGTCCGACAGCCTGAATATTTTGGCCGGCGTCTATGGATACTTTGAAACCGATGCCGAATTTGTTTCTGCCGTCTGTAAAAGGATTTTTTGATACCGTTACGTCGAACTGGTTAATTGTAGGGCCGTTTGCCTTATAATTATCTATATAATTTCCGTTGTAGCTGCCCAAAGGATATGCTTCGCTTGCGTAAGGTCTTGCAAGATTATAAGTATAGGAGGCGGCAAAAGTTCCAAAGAGTTTTATTTGAGATAGAAAAGAATCGTCATGGCTTACGGCAATAATTTCTTTTTGTTTTAATGGGATTGATTGCGATTGCGCCGCGCTTAGCTTATAATAATTTTGATTTTCGGCATTTGAAACCCCGCTAAAAATAATAACATTGAGAAATAAAACGCATACCGTGATTAAGATTATCCGCATATAAAATTTATTTTTCAATTAAGACAGGCTTGCGACGCGTAAAAATTTGGAATTCCGTTATTTCAGGATATAATACAATATAAGGTGCTATTTATGCAATTATTTTTTAGATACTTGAAAATCGGCATGGGCATTTAAATTTTTAAAATTGAAAGAAATTGATTTGTTAATTGAAAATTTTACGGTGTTTAAAATGTTTAAAAATAGACAGGAAGCGGGAGAAAAGCTTGCTATTGCTTTAGAAAAATATAAAAACAAGGAGGATATAACCGTCCTTGCCCTTCCAAAAGGCGGAATAGAAGTTGCTTTTGAGGTTGCAAAATATTTGAATGCAAAATTCTCACTTTTAATCGTAAGAAAACTGCCCTTCCCCGATAACCCCGAAGCTGGTTTCGGGGCCGTAGCGGAAGACGGCAGCATATATATAAACAAACAATCGTCGCGGTATCTTTCGGAAAAAGAAATGAATGACATAATATTTTCTCAAAAAAATGAAATTAAAAGAAGGATTTCTATTTTAAGAAAAGGGGAGCCCTTACCCGATATTATTAATAAAACGGTTATCTTGATAGATGACGGCATTGCCGCAGGTTCAACAATGCGCGCGGCAATAATGCTATGCAGAAAACAGGGGGCAAAAAAGATTATAGCAGCTGCCCCCGTTGCAGGAAAGGATGTCGCCGGGCAGATAAATGAATTAGCGGACGAACTGGTG
>JAJYQZ010000237.1 GCA_021794335.1 bacterium | reverse complement strand
AGTATCGGATTCGGTATTATTGCAATACTTTTTACGCCGAGGCAGTATAACCCCCAGATTATAGTTCCTGCCGCAAATGTTATCGTCAGGTTTCCGGGAGCCAGCGCCAATCAGGTTAAAAACCTTGTCACTAAGCCGCTTGAAAGGAAAATGTGGCAGATTCCCGGCGTAAAGCATGTCTATTCCATTTCAATGAATTCAGAGTCCATCGTTACCGTGGAGTTTCACGTTAACGCAAGCAGGGATAAAAGCCTTGTCGATTTGTACAATAAGGTTTTTTCCAATCTGAATGAAATTCCAAAGGGGGTGATGAGACCCCTTATAAAGCCGATAGATGTAAATCATGTGCCTATACTCAACATTACCCTGTGGAGTAAAAAGTACGGCGGCGGATATTTAACCGCCGTTGCGGGCAGAATATTAGACAGATTGGATGCCGTTCACGGAACCGGCGTTACATTTTTAAACGGGGCAAGATATAAGCAGTTAAATGTTTATCTTAACCCGGTTAAAATGGCCGCTTATAATGTTTCTCCTTTAATGATTGCACAGGAACTTAAAGGAACTAATATCGATTTGCCCGCCGGTTTCCTCCAAAATAACAACAAAAAAACATTTTTGACGGCGGGGGGATATTTTCACCGTGTCAGTTCGGTTAAAAATTTTATTATTTCCGTTTTTAACGGCAGGCCTGTTTACTTAAAAGATGTGGCTGTCGTTAAATATTCCTACAGACCGTTAAATTCTTTATCCGAAATCGGTTTTGGCAAGTATTACGGAGAAATTAATTTTAAAGATAAGATAATAGCCGGCGCCAAAGGTATATATCCTGCCGTGACTATCGCAATCGCAAAAAGAAGGGGAAAAAATGCGGTTACCGTTGTTGACAATGTGCTGCGGGATTTTCATTCGATAGTTAAAAACGACATGCCGAACGGCGTTCATTATACTATAACGAGAAATGACGGAAAAAAGGCAAATAATGCCGTCAACAAGCTATTGTTTCATTTAATAATAAGCATAGCGATTGTTATAGCCCTCCTTTTGATAATATTGGGTTGGCGGGAAGCGTTTATAGTTGCGTTTACCATACCTTTAATGTTATTTCTAACTCTCGGAATTGCCTTTATTTTCCATCAAACGCTTAATAGAATAACTCTCTTCGCATTGATACTTTCGCTGGGACTTTTGGTCGATAATGCAATTGTCGTTATCGATAATATAGAAAGGGTTTTTTCAAGGCAGAGGAATATACTGCCCGCTTATGCCGTGGACGCCGTTAACGAGATAGGAAATCCTAATTTCTTCGCAACTTTAGCGGTTATAGCATCTTTTATACCTATGCTGTTTGTTACCGGCATGATGGGCCCTTACATGAGGCCGATTCCCTTTAATGTTCCGATAGCCATGATAGTGTCGTTATTTGTCGCTCTTACGATTGTTCCGTGGTTTTACTTAAAGCTCATGGCAAACGAAAAAGGCATGGCGCTTCTTCATAAAAAGGAGAAAAAGAAAGAAAACAAAGATATTAAAAAGGGTTTATACGGTAAAATATTAACTCCGCTGCTTTTGAGCAGGAAGAAAAGGTTAGTTTTTATTTCGGCAATTATTTTTCTTTTTATTGTTGCAATGGCGCTGCCGGTTTTAAAAATAGTAAAATTTAAAATGCTTCCCGTTGCCAATGCAAATACCTTTTTAATAACTATAAACGCCAAGCCCGGTTCATCTTTCGAAAAAACTAATCTTATTACGCTTAATGTAATAAATTATTTAAAAAGAATAAAGCAGGTTAAAAATTATGTCGCCACCGTCGGAACGCCTTCCGTGATAGATTTTTCGGGGCTGCTTCGCGGTTCTAATTTCAGAAATGCAAGCTGGTTTTCGGAAATCAGGGTAAATTTAATAAGCAAAGATAAAAGGGTGGTATCATCGCATCAGCTTGCTTTAAATATTTTGCCCGTGGTCCACCTGATCGGCAAAAAATACGGCGCAACTATAAAAGTTCTTGAAAGCCCGCCCGGACCGCCGGTAAAAGCAACAATAGTGGCGGAAATTTACGGATCAAATTATAAGAAACAGGAAAGGCTTTCCAAGACTGTAGAGTCAATGATGAAAAAGACAAGGGGCGTAACCGATGTAAATTCTTCTTATAAAAAGCCTATAAGAAAGGTAATGTTAATTATACGCAGAAGAAAAGCCTCGCTGCTCGGCATAAGTTCCGAAGAGGTCGCAAGGTCTGTTTATCTTTTGAATAACGGCATGACGGTTGGAACAATTCACAGAAAAGGGCATTTGCATCAGGAAGATATTTATTTAAGGATGCCTGATTCTTTTAAAACAGATATAAATTCGCTTTCAAGCATTTGGATTTATGCCCCTTACGCCAACAGATTAGTGCCTTTAAATTCCGTGGTTAAAATAAAACACGGCTATTTGCGCAATATGATTTATGAAAGGGATTTAAAACCTGTGGTATATGTTTACGGCAAAGTTATAAAAAGAAGCCCGATGTATGCAAATTTGGATTTATTTCTGCACTTTTTAAAGCATCCCTTGCCGGCGGGTTATAGTATAAGATGGGGCGGGGAGTGGCATCTTACGCTTAAGGTTTTTGCGCAATTGGGCGCGGCTATGGGGATAGCCATTTTGCTTATTTACATACTTTTAGTCGGCTATACGGGTTCATTTTTGCTCCCCGTTATACTTATGGGCGCAATACCGCTTGAAATGATTGGAATAATGCCCGGTTTTGCCGTTATAGGGACATACTTTACCGCTACATCTATGATAGGAGCAATTGCTTTATCGGGGATTGTCATAAGAAACTCGCTTTTGCTGATAGAATTTATTAACGATAGGAAAAAAGAAGGATATAATATTGAAGACGCGCTGGTCGAAGCGGGCGCAATGAGAGCTAGACCAATTATTATCACCGCTCTTGCGGTTATATTCGGCTCGGTAATATTGGTAACCGACCCTGTTTGGAACGGGCTTGCTTGGGCGCTTATTTTTGGAATGTTAGCATCTACCGCCTTGACGCTTGTCGTCATTCCTATTCTTTATTATATGATTGAAGGAAGAAGATGGCATAAAGAGGAAATCCACGATAATTTATAGAATAATATAATAATAAAATAATATAGCAGGTAAAGATAACAAAGGAGCCTTTTATGCCGATAAGATTCGAATGTAAAAATAGCTGCGTAGCTCTTATAGATATAGATCTGGGAAATAAAAACACCTTTAATATATCGGAGATGAACGAATTAATTAAAATATTCGAAGAACATATAGAAAAAGAGCTTGATTTAAAGGCTATTTTGATAAAAAGCTCTAATGCGGATTTTTATGCAACCGGACCCGCGATAAACGAGATTAAAAGTCTCGATAAAAACGGAGCAAGATATTATATAACTATTTTAAATATGATGACAAAACATATTCAGGAATCCCCAGTTCCGGTTATCTGCGTCGTTAAAGGGGCGGTAAGCGGAATAGGTTTCGATATCGTATCGTCCGCCGATTTTAGATTCGCGCTTAAAGATACGGTTTTTGCGGATGTTTCGTCAAAGTACGGCTTGTTGTCGCCTTCATCTATAGCGCTTAGATTAAGTTTCTTAATCGGGGTCCAAAGGGCAAAGGAAATTATATTAAGCGGCAAAAATTATTCGGGCAGTGATTTGTATAATTTTAATTTTTTGACGAATATTTTTGACGCGGATGAAATCGATACAAAGGTCGATGATTTTTTAAACGAGTTTAAAGAGTTATCGATCGATTCTTTAAGGCTTAAAAAAAGATTTTTTATAGATTTATGGAAAAATTATATTAAAAATAACCAATTTCCCGTGGACAATATTTTTTCGGAACTGCTTAAAAGCGGGAAAGACTGGAAAAAGTTGCTCGCCGGTTCTGAAAATAAAACCTTATAATTTTTGATATTAGAA
>JAJYQZ010000329.1 GCA_021794335.1 bacterium | reverse complement strand
GCTGTAAACCGTAAAAAGAGGCTCCCCCTTATAAACGCTCATGCCGGGTTTATTTATAAAGAGATTTTTGACGTAACCGCCGTATTTCAATGTTACGGTTTGTTCTAAAGGAACGCTGTAGGCAACCTCGCCTATGGTTTTAATTTTTCTTGTTAATTTCATTAATTTTGCTTTTCCGACTTTTATGCCGTAAAGCTGTCTTTGAAGCGTGCTTACCATTACCCCGCCTTTTGCCATTTGAGCTCCGCTGACCTTCGGTTCCATTTTAGGTTTTGCGTTTACGCTTTTTCCGGCGGGAATCCGGTTATCTGTTCCGGTAAATATACCCGTATTTTTAAAAATTATAACCGTAACAATGCCGCCGAGAATAAAGGCGGATAAAAATATCAATATATTTTTAGCGTTTTTTGAAACTTTCATTTAATTAACCCCTTAATTTTTTGATTTTTATTGTATTTTCCCCATAATTTGTTCGAGCCGCGATTTGTCTATATAATATTTTGCGTTATAGATATCCATTTCGAACTCCGCGTCGATTAACTTCCTGAAACTGTCTAACAGCGGGAATGCGGACGACCTTTTCACCCCGAAAGATGCTGTTTCGGCTTTAAAAAGAAGCTTTGCTTCAGGAATATATAAACTTTTGTACAATTTGTAATTGTTTTTGTTTAAACGCATATCTTTCACATATACGCTAATGTTTTTTATAATTTGCAACTTTTCCCAGCTAATATCGTAAATAGACGAAAGCCTGTCCTTTTCGGCTTTATTTATTAAAGGTTTCTGATAGGAGTTAAAATATACGGGCAGGGATAACCCGACCGAAGCCGATAAAACTGGGACCATCGAATATCTGTCTCCGTAACCGGCTTTGAGGTAAAAATCGGGAAGATAAGATTCCTTTGCGTATGCGGTTTCATAATCCGATTTTTTGGCGAGATATTTTAACGATTTTAATTCCGGATTAAATTTATATGCCGTTTTTATATATTCTTTTTCGTTTAATTCACCTTCCGGAGACATGCCCGTTTTTACCCCTTTTCTTACCCCCGATATCTTCGGCAGGACGGCGCGGTCAAATTTAATATACGAAGATTTTAGTCCCGTGAGTTCGCCCAATAAATAAATTAATTTAGCTTTAGCCCTGCTTAGCGTAAGCAGTTTAGATTTCAACGATGCATCTTCCAGCATAGTCCTGATATAAGCCGGAGCGGAAGCGCTTCCCGTGCCGTATTTCTGGGAAATATCTTTAAGGATTATATTTAAAAGCAGCCTGTTATATTTCACTACGGCAATCTGTTTTTCTAACAAAGCAAGATTATAATAGCTTTCCTTGACCAAATAAGCGGTATTAATTTTTAATGCCCTTGTTTTTGCTTTTGACGACATATAAGAATACTTATTTATTTGGCTTTTCGTTTCGAGTTTCGAAGGAAAAGGTATCTTCTGGCTTATACTGAAGCCGATATCGCTCATCCCATTAACCCCGATTCCGGGATTATTAAACCCGTTTGCATCGGTAAGCCCTATTCCTGCCACTGGTTCCGGAAGGGCTTTTGCAATAGCAATTTCTTCTTTGCGCCCTTCGGTCTTCAGAGCGGACGAAGTTATTTCCGGATTTTTCAAGGCATTTTTTATAAGCATTTTTAAAGACAGTGTACCTGCCGCATAAGACCTGCCGCCGTAGAAAATTAAACCTGTTAAAATGACAAAGAAAGAAAGCAAAATTAAAACCTTCCGCTTTAACCCGCATAAATTAAATATATTCATATTATTTATTCTCCATAATTAATATAAAACCCTAACCCTGCACGAGAACTTCGCTTAATCCTCCACCACGCCTTGCAGGCGATAGCGTAAGGGGTGCAGGATTAGGGTAAAATTTGAAATAATCTTTTCTATTATTTTAAGGATGCGAGATACTTTGCCAGTATGCCGATATTCTTTGAGGACATATTTTTAAAAGAAGGCATAACAGCCCTGTATTTAACCCCGTTTAAAGTTACCACGCTGTTTCTCTTAAAATGCGCGGAAGGGTCGGCTATCTGGGTCGCAATCCATGAAAAACTTCTTATAGAGCCGATATGCGATAGATTGGGCGCATCGTTACCGCCGGCACCTAAGCCGTTTATCGTATGACACATAAAACAACCTTCATAATGGAACAAGGCCGGTCCGGTTTTTACACCTTTATACTGTGGAAACATTTTGTGTCCCATGCTGTTTACCTCTTTTCCAGTCATGTTATTGCCCATCCCCATCATCCCCATCATTCCGTTATTGCCGCCCGTCATCCCCATCATTCCGTTATTGCCGCCCGCTCCGTTCGCGCCCTGGCCGTAACCGTTTCCGCTAAATAAATAAATTCCTGCAATGACTAACAGTACCGATAATATCGAAACAATTACAAATTTTTTGTTATGCAAATATTTTGTTTTCATAAAGAACTCCCTTCTTGTAATTTAATAATTTAATTATGTTAATTTTAAATTTGCGCGCATCTTAAACATAAACATAGGATGATAACATAAGATATAATAATAGATAAAACTATAGCGGATTATATCTTAAGCTGACGAACTTATGTTCGATGCATTCGCGATAAAGATTGGCTGTTTAATTTAACTAAATAAGGTAAGGCTGTTTTGAGGGGGATGGGGTATATCGGAAGAAAAATGTTTAATATAGGATTTTCCAGGGGATGAGATTGTTTTAACAAAACTACCGTAATCAAATGATGCGGGATAATAAGCGGTCGGTAAATTCTGACATTCTATGCAGGTTATATAAGACTCTAAATTTAACTTATTGGAATGCGGCGAAACGGTTTTTAAAAAAGATAGCGGGGATGCTTTTTTCACCCCTTGCGCAGGTTTTCCCGCCGCCTGTCCCGCCTGCCCCATATTCATATTCATAGACATTCCCGCCTGCATCGGGGACATAATCATCGGGATATTAAACATATAGCTTATATCCGCAGCCGCGATTAGATAAAAAATAGCAATAGCGGCAAGAGGAAAAAATAGAAAAAACTTATATTTTTTATTCAAAAAATATTTATTGTTTTTCATAATTACGCATATATTACATAAACTACTCCCCAAAGTCAAGACTAAAATTTCACCTGTTGGGTGTCCCAACCCCCTTCAGCGGGAAAGTTTAGGATAAACTTCACATATAGGAGGCACGCGTTGAAAGGCGCACGCCGCCTTTGCGTGCCGGAGATGCCGAAGTGCGAGAGCGAAGCGTTAATCCAGTGCTATTTAGTATTAGAACTTATAAATATTTTCTAAATCGGGATTGGGGCTAAAAAATATGTTGACAATTAATTTAATTTTTTGATAAGATTAAGGTTTCTAAACTTAAATTGGGTATTTTGCGGGATAAAACAGGCTAAGCTGGCGTAGCTCAATGGTAGAGCAGCTGATTTGTAATCAGCAGGTTGCGGGTTCGATTCCCATCGCCAGCTCCATAATTTAAAAGGAAAGCGGAGAGGTGCCCGAGCGGCTAAAGGGAACAGACTGTAAATCTGTCGGCGCGAGTCTACGGAGGTTCGAATCCTCCCCTCTCCACCAGTATTATATTAAGGTATTATATTAAAATTCTTTAAGAAAAGAGGTTTTTCATTGCGGGAATAGCTCAGTTGGCTAGAGCGTCAGCCTTCCAAGCTGAGGGTCGCGGGTTCGAATCCCGTTTCCCGCTCCATATTATAACTTATGCCCATGTAGCTCAGTGGTGGAGCACTTCCTTGGTAAGGAAGAGGCCATCGGTTCAATCCCGATCATGGGCTCCATAAAATTATAAATTATAATAAATAATTTTTACGGGAGGAATTAAATGTCCAAAGAGAAATTTGACAGATCAAAGCCGCATGTCAATATAGGCACGATAGGTCATGTTGACCATGGCAAGACCACATTAACCGCCGCCATTACAAAGGTTCTTTCGAGAAA
>JAJYQZ010000274.1 GCA_021794335.1 bacterium | reverse complement strand
CATCGAACATAAGTTCGTCAGCTTATGTTATCATCCTATGTTTATGTTTAAGATGCGCGCAAATTTAAAATTAACATAATTAAATTATTAAATTACAAGAAGGGAGTTTTTTATGAAAACAAAATATTTGCATAACAAGAAATTTGTAATTGTTTCGATATTATCGGTACTGTTAGTCATTGCAGGAATTTATTTATTTAGCGGAAACGGTTACGGCCAGGGCGCGAACGGGGCGGCGGGCGGCAACGGCAGTAAAAACGGAATGATGGGAGGCAATAGCGGCATGATGAACGGAATGATGGGCATGGACAACATGATGACGGGTAAAATGGTAAACAGCATGGGACACAGGATGTTTCCACAGTATAAAGGCGTAAAAACCGGGCCGGCCTTGTTCCATTATGAAGGCTGTTTTATGTGCCATACGATAAACGGCTTAGGCGCCGGCGGTAATGATGCGCCCAATCTATCGCATATCGGCTCTATAAGAAGTTTTTCATGGATTGCGACCCAGATAGCCGACCCTTCCGCGCATTTTAAGAGAAACAGCGTGGTAACTTTAAACGGGGTTAAATACAGGGCTGTTATGCCTTCTTTTAAAAATATGTCCTCAAAGAATATCGGCATACTGGCAAAGTATCTCGAATCCTTAAAATAATAAAAAAGATTATTCCAAATTTTATCCTAATCCTGCACCCCTTACGCATCACCATAGCAAGGCGGGGTGGAGGATTAAACGAAGTTCTTGTGCAGGGTTAGGGTTTTATATTAATTATGGAGAATAAACAATATGAATATATTTAATTTATGCGGGTTAAAGCAGAAGGGTTTAATTTTGCTTTCTTTCTTTGTCATTTTAACAGGTTTAATCTTTTACGGCGGCAGGTCTTATGCGGCAGGTACACTGTCTTTAAAAATGCTTATAAAAAATGCCTTGAAAAATCCAGATATAACTTCATCCGCTCTGAAGACCGAAGGGCGCAGAGAAGAAATCACGATTGCAAAAGCCCTTCCGGAACCAGTGGCAGGAATAGGGCTTACCGATGATAACGGATTTAATAATCCCGGAATCGGGGTTAATTCGATGAGCGATATCGAATTCAGTATAAGCCAGAAGATACCTTTTCCTTCGAAACTCGGAACAAAAAGCCAAATAAATAAGTATTCTTATATGTCGTCAAAAGCAAAAACAAGGGCATTAAAAATTAATACCGCTTATTTGGTCAAGGAAACCTATTATAATCTTGCTTTGTTAGAAAAACAGACTGCCGTAGTGAAATATAACAGGCTGCTTTTAAATATAATCCTTAAAGATATTTCCCAGAAATACGGCACGGGGAGCGCTTCCGCTCCGGCTTATATCAGGACTATGCTGGAAGATGCATCGTTGAAATCTAAACTGCTTGCGTTAAGCAGGGCTAAAGCTAAATTAATTTATTTATTGGGCGAACTCACGGGACTAAACTCTTCGTATATTAAATTACGCCGCGCCGTCCTGCCGAAGATATCGGGGGTAAGAAAAGGGGCAAAAACGGGCATGTCCCCGGAAGATGAATTAAACGAAAAAGAATATATAAAAACGGCATATAAATTTAATCCGGAATTAAAATCGTTAAAATATCTCGCCAAAAAATCCGATTACGAAACCGCCTATGCAAAGGAATCGTATCTTCCGGATTTTTACCTCAAAGCCAGTTACGGAGACAGATATTCGATGGTCCCAGTTTTATCGGCTTCGGTCGGGTTATCCCTGCCCGTATATTTTAACTCCTATCAGAAACCTTTAATAAATAAAGCCGAAAAGGACAGGCTTTCGTCTATTTACGATATTAGCTGGGAAAAGTTGCAAATTATAAAAAACATTAGCGTATATGTGAAAGATATGCGTTTAAACAAAAACAATTACAAATTGTACAAAAGTTTATATATTCCTGAGGCAATGCTTCTTTTTAAAGCCGAAACGGCATCTTTCGGGGTGAAAAGGACGTCCGCATTCCTGCTGTTAGACAGCTTCAGGAAGTTAACCCTTGCGGAGTTCGAAAGGGATATCTATAATGCAAAATATTATATAGACAAATCGCGGCTCGAACAAATTATGGGGAAAATACAATAAAAATCAAAGAAATTAAGAAAATTAAGGAGTTAATGACAATGAAAATTTTGAAAAAATTTCACGAGGACGAAGGACGAGAGCGAAGCGGTCAAGTTTCAAAAAACGCTAAAAATATATTGATATTTTTATCAGCCTTTATTCTCGGAGGCATTGTTACGGTTATAATTTTTAAAAATACGGGTATATTTACCGGACTGAAGCGGATCTCCGCTGGAAAGAACGCAAGCGCAAAACCAAACCCTAAAATGAAAATGGCTGAGGGCGGGGTAATGGTAAGCACGCTTCAAAGACAGCTTTACGGCATAAAAGTCGGAAAAGCAAAATTAATGAAATTAACAAGAAAAATTAAAACCATAGGCGTGGTTGCCTACAGCGTTCCTTTAGAACAAACCGTAACATTGAAATACGGCGGTTACGTCAAAAATCTCTTTATAAATAAACCCGGCATGAGCGTTTATAAGGGGGAGCCTCTTTTTACGGTTTACAGCCCCGAGTTAGTCAACAGCGAAAAAGATTTTATGCTTGCCTATAAAAACTATAAAAAATTAAAAAAATCGGGCTTTAATTTCGGAATAAAAGAGGCTAAAGCCTTTTTAAACTCATCCGTCTTCAGGCTCAAACGGTTAGGCATAACAAACAGCCAGTTGAACTTATTAAAAACGGGAAGGCTTATCTTGACGAATACTACTGTTTATTCGCCGGTAAACGGCGTCTTCTTGAAAAAATCTATTTTTTCGGGAAGTTATTTTAATGCGGGACAGCCGCTTTATAAACTGGCCGGACTAAACCGCGTATGGATGAATATATGGGTTTATGAAAAGGATATGCCTTTCGTAAAGACGGGGGCAACGGTAAAGGTAACATTTAACGCTTATCCCGGGCGGGTATTTTACGGCAGGGTTTCGTTTATCTACCCTTATCTTGCCGGCAAAAAAAGGGTTGACGAGGTCAGGCTTGTTTTTAACAATTCAAACGGCGAAATAAAACCTGATATGTACGGAAATGCCGAAATTATGATTAAAAGCGAAAAGGTTATTGCGGTTCCGACATCCGCCGTTCTTATTACGGGGGCAAAACCGCTGGTTTTCATTTATAAAGGAAAGGGATATTTTATGCCAAAATATGTCGTTATAGGGACAAGATACGGCGATTACTATCCGGTAATATCGGGCTTAAAAAACGGCGAGAGAATCGTCGTATCGGGAACATTCCTTATGTCGAGCGACTCCAATCTATCGCAGGCTACCAGTTCTATGGCGGGAATGCCCGGAATGTGAAAAAAGCGATGCTTAAGAGTAACCCAAAATTGCCGATAGAAATCTCTCAAATGGCTTTAAAGTTATATGAACACTGGATTCCCGCTTTCGCGGGAATGACATTGAGGATATTAAACGTTTCACCCAATAGATGTCATTCCCGCGAAAGCGGGAATCCAGAATTATAATTTTCTATCGGCAAATTTGGGAGTAATAAAATTAAAATTTAATATTAAGATATTACTTAAAATACCGGAGAATACTTATGATAAATAAAATAATAGATTACTGCATAAATAACATGTTTCTTGTTTTTGTTTTTATGCTATTTCTAGGACTCGGCGGGGTTTACGCAATTTACAATATAAGGCTTAACGCCCTTCCCGATATAGCGCCTTCCGAGGTTATCATCAAAACGGCGTGGCCGGGACAGCCGCCGAACATAGTCCAGCTTCAGGTAACCTACCCTATAGAATCCTCGCTTATTTCCGCTCCAAGGGTTAAAGAGGTTAGGGGAAATTCTATGTACGGCACATCTTTTGTTACGGTCGTATTTAAAAGAGGGACATCGTTAGGATGGGCGAGGGCGCAGA
>JAJYQZ010000145.1 GCA_021794335.1 bacterium | reverse complement strand
CAAGAATACCCGTTTACAAAGACCGTATAGATAACATATCCGGCATTGCATTTGCTTTCGATATTTATAACATGGAAAATATGGATAAGGTAGTAAGCGATATAGCTAAGCCTGTTCTTTTTATACCAGAAACGCTAAAAATATCGACAATAATGATTAGGATGCAAAAAAGCCGCCAGCAAATGGTCGTAGTTGTGGATGAATATGGGGGGGCATCGGGAATAGTAGCCTTTGAGGACATACTGGAAGAAATAGTCGGAGAAATTAGGGACGAGACCGATGAAGAAGAACCCATGTATAAAAAGATAGGCAAAAATACTTATATAATAAATGCAAGGCTCACATTAGATGAATTATCGGAACTTTTTAATTTAAAAATAGAAAGGCACCCGGAAGCAGATTATGAAACCGTTTCAGGTTTGATAATGGATAGACTCGGAAGAATACCTGTTCCGGGCGAAAAGTTTACGATAGATAATCTTACCTTTACAATAACGCAATCAACAAGCAAATCATTAAAAGAGGTAATTTTAAGCTATTGATAAACAGTTAATAAATATTAAAATGTTATCCGTGCTTTCATTTTAAATTTTTTCATTTAACTTAATTAATGTGCAACAGCCCTGTCTATCATCTGTTTAAATGCATTTTTAGGCGCTGCCCCAACTATTTGGTCCACCACTTTTCCGTTATTAAACAAAATAACCGTCGGTATCCCTCTTATCCCATATTTACCTGGAATAACCTGATTTTCATCGACATTTACCTTGCCCACTTTTATGGTGCCGTCATAATCCGATGCCATCTCGTCGACGATAGGGGCAACAGCCCTGCATGGAGCGCACCAAACAGCCCAAAAATCTACAAGAACCGGTTTATTAGATTGCAAAACCTCTGTTTCAAAATTGGCATCCGTAAAGGCTAAAACTTTTTCTGAAGCCAT
This sequence comes from bacterium, assembly GCA_021794335.1. The sequence goes on along the minus strand of JAJYQZ010000145.1, from coordinate 3,027 downwards.
AATGAGTAAATCCTCCTTAAATTTTAATTTTGTTTAAATGTCCTTTTGTCTCATAAAACAGGCTTTTATAATTTTTATACGCTAACCCTCTGTTCCGATCTCAAAATCAAAGAATCCGCTATTTTATTAAATACGGCTTTTACCTCCGGATGGATATCTTTTGTCATAATGGGTTCGCCTTTATCGGAGAGCTCGCAGATTTCTTCTACTATAGGCACCTCGCCCAGAAAATTAACGCCTAATTTTTCGGCAGTTTTTTTAGCGCCGCCATGTTTAAATATATCCGAACGCTTATTGCAATGGGGACATATAAAATAGCTCATATTTTCGACTATGCCAAAAACAGGAACATTAACCTTATCGAACATACCCAATGCCTTTTTGGCATCTATAAGGGAAATATCCTGAGGCGTGGAAACTACTATGGCAAAATTTATCGGAACGGTTTGGACTAATGTGAGCTGGATGTCTCCTGTTCCCGGGGGAAGATCGACGACTAAAAAATCGATTTCGCCCCATTCTACATCTTTTAAAAACTGCGTCGTGACCTGCATAACTATAGGCCCTCTCCAAATAGCGGGAGCATCTTCCGGAATTAAAAATCCTAAAGACATAAGTTTAATCCCAAATTTTTCTACAGGTATTATTTTATTTTGAGAAGTTAAATCGGGTCTTTTGTTTATGCCCATCATCGTGGGAATACTCGGACCATACAAATCTGCATCCATAAGTCCCACTTTTTTACCCTGCTGCGCTAAGCTGATGGCTAAGTTGACGCTAAATGTGGATTTTCCTACGCCGCCTTTACCGCTTGCAACGGCAATAATATTTTTTACGCCGAAAATAGGAGCTCGCTCCTCAAACGGATTTTTATTGGGCTTACCCCCGTTATCTCCCGAAGAACACCCGCAAGAAGATTCTTCCCCGCTTTCATCGCCGCAGCCGCACGAAGAACCGTGCTCTTCGTCATCCCCGCATCCGCATCCGCCGTCTTCTTCAAAATCATAAGCCCCGTCTTCGCTATCCGCGTTAAATTTATTTAATTCCTTTTCATCGTCATGATTATGCATAAATACCTCTTTAGTTTAGTTTTATTATTATTTAATGTTAATTCTATTAATTTAAGTTTATGGGTATTACATTATATCTAACATAGCCATATATGCTATATATAAATATTAATATATCTATATTATCATAGCTATTTAGTTATTTCAATCTAAAAATCGGCTTACACGGCGTCGGTCGTTTTAAACGCATCCATAAATGCGCTGACGGAAAACTCTGCCCTGCCCGGACCTGCCTCGCCGTACCCTTCCGGAACAGGTAAATTGTACTTATAATGGAGTTCATGCCATTTGAGAAGCAGTTTAACATAATATTCGAGAGGGGCCGACGAATTTCCCAATCTCCCGAGTTTGCTTGTCTTTTCGGGACACCATGTGGTGTACCTCGGTATAACATTATTGGACATAAAAAACTCCAGCCCCTCTGCCGTTGAATTAACGGCGTCGTCTATGCTTTTAAACCCGTAAGGTTTGGAAAGTTCGACCCCCGCGACAAAATTTGGAATAACTCTGTATTCCCCGAATATAGATACGGCATCCACTATTCTTTTTATCCATTCATCTCTTCCGATAAATTTGGACTTTCCGGGACAAATATTATCAAAAAGCCCTTTATCCCAGACCTCGAAGTTGGTATGATAAATGTAGGCTCCTGCATCCTTAAGTCTTTTAAGGTTTTTTGCATCGTGAGCCTGAACGACAATCTTGCTTATCCATTTGCCTTTGTATTTATCTTCTATGGCTTCTAAAAACCTGACATAAAAATCTATCTCCGTATCTCCGTTAAATTTAAATTCATCTATAATGCTTCCTCCAGTCAATGTATAAGCCTTAGATTCGGAATCCTCCGATGAGCCGATTATGCCGAGAGCGTCGATAATGTCGTCTATGGATTTTACGGCGGAATAGCTTTTGTTTGTTTTCTTTTGATTTACATAATTTGAGTTCATATCGCAAAATGCGCATTCGCTCTTATTTTCAAAATACTGGCACATTCTGAAAACTGCGAGATATACCAAGTAGCCCCATTCGATAGTGGGAGCAATATCCCTGACCGATTTCCCCGACTGGGTTTTTTGCAGCATGTAGGATTTTTCGGGTGAAAAAATAATATCCCCTATAAAATTATCATCAAGAAACAGGACATATTTGTTTGCAGCCGCGTCAAACTTAACCCTGTAAGGGGAAGATTTATTAATCCTGACGGAGATAATAGTTCGTTTTAGGTTATATATCCCGCTTTGAAGGGCAATTTCTTCCGGATATTTTTTTGTGATTATATCGTTATCATTATCTATGTTAAAAGAAAAAATGAAATAAGATTTGCTTGAAAAATTTTTAACATCCGTTAACGGTTCGAAGAAAATCCCCTGTCTTAATATATCTTCTTTTATGATGGCTTCCGGGTTTAATAAATGGCCGTATTCTTTAATGAAAAAGTCCAACTCGCCTATATGTTTATTTACCATAGTCTTTTATTTTATTACTTTAAGAAAAAAAATTCAATCGATAAAATTTTTCCTTTACATAGACGGTAAAAAAATATTATAATGTAAAATATATATATAAATATATTATTCTAAATTATACAAAAATAGTTTATTGATTTATTTATTTAATTATTTATTTTTAAGATACTTTAATTTTTAGTTTTAATAATGAATTTTGTGCTAACCGGTATTCTTAATTCACTTTATTTAATTGAGGATTTATATTATGAAAACATTGCAGGCTAAATTATATATTCTTTTTAGCTTATTTTTCCTTAGCAGAGAAAAATTAATCAAAGACACTATATCGATAATACCGCCGGAATATAAAAACATTGCATATTTAAGTGATATAGAATTCACTATTTTCGCATATTTTTCTTATAAATATACCCATTCATCCGCAAAAGAAAAAAAGAATTATGAAAAAAACGGCATAACGGTTTCCTATAAAGAATTAAACAGATTAT